>QHWF01000340.1 GCA_003222455.1 Acidobacteriota bacterium | reverse complement strand
CGCCGACGATGATGGCACGGCCGCCGGGGCGGAGGACGCGAAGGAGCTCGCGGATGGCCGCGACGCGCTCGCCGGACGCCATCGTGCTGACGAACCCCGCGGTGTCGTCCACAACCGCCAGATCGCATGCGCCATCGTCGATCGGCAGACGGGTCGGTGGAGCGGTCTCGAGTTCGACGAGCACGCCGGCATCGGCCGCCCCTTTGGAGGCACGGGCGGCGGCCTCGCTGTCTGGAACGACCGCCACCGCGCGACCGGTCAAGCCCACCTTTCCCGCGAGGGCTGCCAGTCGGCCGCCATGTGCGCACCCGACCTGCACCAGCCGGTCCCCCTTTTTCACGCCGGCCATGCTCACGAGGAGAAGGTACGGATCCTGGCGCCTGATCAACATCGTGTTATCAGCGTTCAGTCCTGAGCGATCGTCTCTATGTTGTCTGCCCGCCGAATGCCGTCAGCCTGGGCCCCGCTGAAGAAGGAGGCATCGGCGGCCCCAATGTATACCTCATTTTTCCGCGGGGCCTTAGTGGTCCCCAAAAAAACATCGCGCGTTCTCAAAAAGGCGAGAGTCCGCAGCTGACAGATAAGCGTCGATCGCTATATAGTTTGTCGCGTATGGCTGAGCCGATTGACATTGCTCCCGCGCGCGGTCGATTGGGTGTGCTGCTGGTCGGACTGGGTGCCGTCAGCACCACGACGATCGCCGGCACAATCGCCGTCCGGAAAGGCTTCGCCCGACCAATCGGCTCGCTCACGCAGATGGGCACCGTGCGGCTCGGCAAACGGACTGAAGGTCGTTCACCGAAGATCAGCGACGTCGTACCGCTGACAGCGCTCGACGATCTCGTCTTCGGCGGCTGGGACATTTTCGAGGACGACTGCTACGCCGCTGCGCGCACGGCTGGCGTGATCGATCCGTCTCTCCTCGAGAAGGTCCGGCCCGAGCTCGAGCAGATTCGCCCCTGGCCGGCCGTGTTCGATCAGCACTACGTGAAGCGGCTCGACGGGCCGAACGTCAAGAAAGGCCGGAACAAAAGAGATCTGGCCGAACAGGTCGTGGCGGACATCCGCCGATTCAAGGCGGAGCACGCGTTGGATCGGCTGGTGATGGTGTGGTGCGGCAGCACCGAAATCTTCATGACCGAATCGCCGGCCCACGTGACGATTGAAAGCTTCGAGAATGCGCTCGAAAAGAACGATCCGGCCATTCCGTCCAGCATGGTATACGCCTACGCGGCCATTCGCGAAGGCGTTCCGTATGCGAATGCCGCCCCGAACCTGTCGGCGGACATTCCGGCGCTGGTCAGTCTGGCGTTGAAGACGAGGACGCCGCTTGCGGGCAAAGACCTGAAGACGGGCCAGACGTTGATCAAGACGATCGTCGCGCCCGGACTCAAGGCGCGCCTCCTCGGCGTTCAGGGCTGGTACTCAACGAACATTCTCGGCAATCGCGACGGCGAAGTGCTCGACGATCCGGAGTCGTTCAAGACCAAGGAAGAGAGCAAGAAGTCGGTTCTCGACTACATCCTGCAGCCGCAGCTCTATCCCGAGCTCTACGAGAACCTGTGCCACGTCGTGCGCATCAACTACTACCCGCCGCGCGGCGACAACAAGGAAGGCTGGGACAACATCGATCTGGTCGGATGGCTCGGCTATCCGATGCAGCTCAAGATCAACTTTCTGTGCCGCGACAGCATCCTGGCGGCGCCGATCGTGCTGGACGTCGCGCTGTTCCTCGATCTGGCCAGCCGCGCGAATATGTACGGGATCCAGGAGTGGTTGTCGTTTTATTTCAAGAGCCCCGTGCACGCGCCGGGGTTGTATCCCGAGCACGACCTGTTCATTCAGCTGATGAAGTTGAAAAACACCCTGCGGTTCCTGAAGGGCGAAGAGCTCATCACCCACCTTGGCCGCGAGTATTACGACTAGGAGCCCGTCCGAGTAATGGCGAACGGGCTCCTGGTAGGCGCGCTACGCGCGCAACGATCTTCGAATTATGGTTGTTTTTCGCCGGCGAAGCCGGCCTACTAGGAGCGTGTTCTTGATTCTCAGACACGCTCAAAGTGGATGTCGAGACCGATGAGGGCGGACCTCACACAACCCGCGCTGATTGGCGGCGTTGTGATGGGGGTGCTGTCGGCACTGCCCATTGTTTCGGTCGCCAACGCGTGCTGCTGCCTCTGGATTGTGAGCGGCGGCCTCATCGCCGCCTACCTGCTGCAGCAGAATCAAACCGGGCCGATTACTCCGGGTGATGGCGCGCTCGTTGGACTGCTGGCGGGCTTTTGTGGCGCACTCGTCAAGGTGGTGCTGTCCATTCCCATCGGCCTGCTTGTCGGTCCCATGGAACGCGAGCTGATGCAACGCGTGCTCGAGATGGCCGGGAACATCCCGCCGGACATCCGGGATACCTTCGAACGGTACAGTCGCGAGGGTCGCAGCGGGCCGCTGATGATTCTCGGGCCCATCGTCGAGCTCGTGTTCTGGATGATGATCGGGGGGATCTTTTCCACGCTCGGCGGCCTGCTTGGCGCGGCGCTGTTTCGGAAGCCGACCCCACCCGCCGGTACCATCGACATCCCTCCGGCCAGCTGACGGACGCGCGTCCGCCACGTGTCACACACCTTTGACGCTTACGCAGCCGCATTAGGGCGCAGCGCAGGCGAGGGCGCAACATCTAACCCGCGATGTAGAATCGGCCCATTGTCCGAGCGCCACTCGGAGCGCGACCTGTCTTCGCGGGTTGCCGCGCGAATCCCGGGAGAGACACCCATGGCCGATGACACACAAGCCGAGTTCGCGGATCTGCTGCGTGAAGATCGCACCTTCCCACCGCCGCCCGAATTCCGCGCGCAGGCGATCGTGCGCGACGAGCGGATTTACGCCGACGCCGCGGGCGATCCGGAAGCGTTCTGGGCGAGCTTTGCGAACGAGCTCGAATGGTCGCGTCCCTGGGATCAGGTGCTCGACTGGCAGCCGCCGCACGCGAAATGGTTCGTCGGCGGTCGCATCAACATCAGCGTCAACTGCCTCGATCGCCACGTCCGCGGCGCGCGGCGCAACAAGGCCGCACTCATCTGGGAGGGGGAACCGGGCGATCGGCGCACGCTGACGTATTTCGATCTCTTCCGCCAGGTGTCGGCCTTTGCCAACGTCCTCAAGTCGCTCGGGATCAAAAAGGGCGATCGCGTCGCCCTGTATCTGCCGTTGATTCCCGAGCTCGCCATCGCCATGCTCGCCTGCGCGCGGATCGGCGCCGTGCACAGCGTCGTGTTCGGCGGGTTCAGCGCCGAGTCGTTGCGCGACCGCATCAACGACGCCAGGGCCCGTCTGCTCGTCACCGCCGATGGCGGCTATCGCCGCGGCCAGATCGTCGCGTTGAAACAGGTGGCCGACGAAGCGCTCACCGAGACGCCGTCGATCGAGCATGTCGTGGTCGTGCAGCGCGGCGGCTCGCAGATGCCCGTCCACATCAAAGAAGGCCGCGATCACTGGTATCACCGGCTCATGCAGGACGCATCCTTCAAGTGCGATCCGGAACAGGTGGATTCAGAGGATCTGCTGTACATCCTTTACACGTCAGGGACTACCGGCAAACCAAAAGGCATCGTCCACACGACCGGCGGATATCTGGTGGGCACGTACGCCACGACCAAGCTGGTCTTCGATCTGAAAGACGAGGACGTGTTCTGGTGCACCGCCGATATCGGATGGGTCACCGGTCACAGCTACGTGGTGTACGGCCCGCTCGCGAACGGTGCGACGGTCGTGATGTACGAGGGGGCGCCCGACTGGCCCCAGAAGGATCGCTTCTGGTCGCTGATCGAGCGCCATGGCGTCACCGTGTTCTATACGGCGCCCACCGCCATCCGCGCCTTCATGCGCTGGGGCACCGCCTGGCCCGAGAAGCACGATCTGTCATCGCTGCGGTTGCTCGGCTCGGTAGGCGAACCGATCAACCCCGAAGCATGGGTCTGGTACTTCCGCTTCATCGGCGGCAAACGCTGTCCCGTTGTCGACACGTGGTGGCAGACCGAAACGGGCATGATCATGATCACCCCGCTGCCCGGCGTCACGACGTTGAAGCCGGGATCGGCCACCAGGCCGTTTCCCGGAATCTCGGCGGAGATTCGCAACGAGCGCGGCGACAAGATCGCGGTTGGCGGCGGCCTGCTCGCGCTCACGCGGCCGTGGCCGTCGATGCTTCGCGGGATCTATGGCGATCCCGAGCGGTACGTCAACCAGTACTGGAACAAGTGGGGCCGCGATGTCTACGTCACCGGGGACGGCGCCAAACGCGACGCCGACGGCGATTTCTGGCTGCTCGGTCGAGTGGACGATGTGATCAACGTGGCCGGGCACCGCATCGGCACGATGGAAGTTGAAAGCGCGCTCGTGGATCACCCGAGCGTGGCCGAGGCGGCGGTGGTCGGACGCGCGCACGAGATCAAAGGGCAGGCGATCGCCGCGTTCGTGACCTTGAAAGAAGGGGTGCAAACCGGGCCGCAGGCCAAGGATCTCATCGAGAGCCTCAAGGACCACGTCGTCCGGAAAATCGGATCCATTGCGCGGCCCGACGACATCCTGTTTACCGCGGACCTGCCGAAGACGCGCTCGGGAAAAATCATGCGGCGGCTGCTTCGCGATATCGCCGAAGGCAAGACGCTGGGCGATACGACGACGCTCGCCCGGCCCGCACGCCAAGGATCTCATCGAAAGCCTGAAGGAGCGCGTCGTCCGGAAAATCGGATCGATTGCGCGGCCCGACGACATCCTATTTACCGCAGACCTGCCGAAGACGCGCTCGGGAAAAATCATGCGCCGGCTGCTTCGCGATATTGCCGAAGGCAAGACGCTGGGCGATACGACGACGCTCGCCGATCCGGCCGTGGTGGCGAGGCTTAAAGCGAATTATGAAGAAGAGTATGGGTAAAATTCAGAATTCTGAATTCAGAATTCTGAATTTCTACGTCGGCGGATAGTCATCCACCCTGACGATCTGATTACGTCCCTGCTGCTTCGCCCGTTCCAGCGCTTCCTCCGCGCGGACGATGAGATGCTCGGCGTCCATGGTGTGCCCGGTCGTCGCCCGGGTGTTCACGACCGCGCCGCTCACCGTGATTTCCACCAGGCGATCCGTGCGGTGATCGGTGAAGCCGAGGCGATTCGACACCGTGGCCCGTACGCGTTCGGCGAGCTCGGCTGCCTGATCCGCCTCCGTGTGGGTCAGTAAGACGGCAATGGCGTCTTCAAAATGCCGCGCGACCCAGTCGTGCTGTCTGAAGTACTTCCGGATCAGGATGCCGAGCCGCTCCAGAATACGATCGCCGACGCCATATCCATGATCGCGGTTGATGCGCGCGAGATGGTCGACATCGAACAGGATGAGCGACAGCGCGTGCCCGAACCGTCCGGCCAGTTGCAGTTCCTTGTCGAGCACCGCCTGCATCATGACGCGTGTGTACAGGGTCGTCAGGCGATCGATCACCGCAGCTTCTGCCGGTTCGAGCTGCACGCGATCGGTGTACGCCGCCAGCACGTCGATTGACGCGCGGCGAACGAGCTGGGCCACGACGGGCCAGGGCTCCGTGGTCGCACCCAGGCTGTCGCTCAGTGCCAGTTCGTCGAGAATGGTGCGCTCGAGCAGATAAACGAACGTGAACAGCCGCTGCGCCGAAAGCCTCCGCTCGAGCGCTATCCGATTCAGGTCGGCGATGAATCCGCTGCGCGCATCGACCCGTCCCTCCCGCACCGCCATCGCGACGAGCTGGACCAGCAACTGGCCCACACGGTTGCAGTACTCGATCTCGAGCGGCTCCGGACCACTGTACGGGAAAATCGCGACGGTATCGGACGTCAGCAGCGGTGCGCGTTCGAGGATCGTGCCGGAGATCTGCTGCCGAAGGTCGTCGTGCAACCAGAGGGCGTTCTCGTACGGAGAATCGTATTCGTCGGGCGTGGCCATGAGTGAGGATCAAGCATGTTCCCCCAACCGCTGGCTCAACGCAAGCCGCGCCGCGCCGATCATCGTGCATTCAGACGTAACACCGTGTCGTGACGTGAACCATTCCTACCGAAGCGTTCCGATCGGACCGAAAAGACATGCGACGTCGTGGGCGACTGAAGGGAAGCGGTGTGCGTGCCACTCCGGCTCGACTGCAAAGCTCTTGCATATCTCGTTTTTTTCGTTTCTTTGCCGTGACGGCATGTTTCACTGCTGAAAGGTTTCGTGCGCAAGAAAATCGGTGAGTGCCTGGTTCAAGCGGGGCTCATCACGGAACACGACCTCCAGACCGCTCTCGACGAGCACAAACGCACGGGGGAACGTGTGGGCGGCGTCCTCGTGCGCATGAACCTCGCGAGCGAGAAGCAGGTCGCCAAGGCGCTCGCCTTCCAACTCGGCTTCCCGTACGTCAATCTCGGCGAGAATCCACCGGATCCGGCGGCGGTCGTCCTCATTTCCAAAGAAGTCGCGCTGAAACGGATCTGCGTCGCCGTCACGCTCGAAAAGAACCTGCTGACGGTCGCGATGTCGGATCCGCTGCTCTTCAGTCTGGTTCAGGATCTCGAATTCCAGACCGGCTATCGGATCAAGCAGGTCGTCGCCACGCGCGGCGAAATCCTCGAGGCCATCGAGATCGGCTATCCCGACAAGGCGCTGGCTGTTCGTGACAGCGGCGCCAGTACGAACCTGGTGGCTATTGCTGCTCCCGCAGGCCGCGCCCGCCGCACGCGGGAGCCGCACGACACCCCGCCGGACGCGGCGCTGGTCCGTCATGTCGAAGACGAGGTATTCGAGCCGGCGGCCGGAGTCGCGTCCACGAGCGAAGCGGCGCCCATCATCGATCTCGTCGATCTCGTCGTGAAGAGCGCCATCAAGAGCCGCGCGAGCGACATTCACGTCGAGCCGATGGAAAAAGGCGTGTTGATCCGCCATCGCCTCGACGGGCTGCTCAAGGAAGTGATGGATCTTCCCAAATGGGTCCACGAAGGCCTGATCGCGCGCCTGAAGATCATGGCGGGGATGGACATCGCGGAAAAGCGGCTGCCGCAGGACGGCCGGCTGCGATTCACGTCCGAGGAGGGCGCGGAGGTCGATTTCAGGGTCTCGACGCTCCGGACGCTGTTCGGCGAAAAAATCGTCATGCGCGTCCTCGACCATCGCAAGGGCGTGCCGGCGCTCGAAGAGATCGGCATGTCGGCGTCGGCGCTCGAGGAGATGCGGCAGTTCCTCCGCTGCCAGCACGGCATGATCCTCGTGGTCGGGCCGACCGGCAGCGGCAAGTCGACGACGCTCAGTTCGGCGTTGACGTCGGTGCGGTCGGAGAAAACGAACATCATTACGATCGAGGACCCGGTCGAGTATCAGATTCCGGGCGTCAATCAGACGCAGATCAACGAGAAGATCAAGCTGACGTTTGCCGGCGCGCTGCGCTCGATTCTCCGGCAGGATCCCGACGTCATCCTGGTCGGTGAAATCCGCGACGTCGAGACGGCGAAGATCGCGATGCAGGCCTCGCAGACAGGACATCTCGTGCTCTCGAGCCTGCACACCGACGATGCGCCGTCGGTCGTTACGCGATTGATGGACATCGGGACCGAGCCCTACGTCATCGCGGGCGCGCTCATCGGGGTCGTCGCGCAGCGGCTCGTGCGGCGGTTGTGCGTGCATTGCCGCCGGCAGTACACGCCGCCCGCCGAGACCCTGCGGGCGCTCAGTCTCTCCGAGGGCGATGCGTCGGCGATTCCGTTCTACAAGGCGGTCGGCTGCGATCAGTGCAATCACACCGGGTATCGCGGCCGCGTCGGGATCTACGAAGTGATGCGGGTGACCGACAAGCTGCGGCGCCTCATTGCCTCGCGCGGCTCCGAGGATCAGATCCGCGACGCCGCCGTCACCGCCGGGATGATTACGCTCGGTGAAGACGGTCTCGCCAAGGTGAAACAGGGGATTACGACGGCGGAGGAGCTGCTGCGTGTCGTGACCGAGGTGCGCGAGATGCGCTCGCTGTGCGGCGGGTGCGGCTGCGCCGTCGGCGTCGATTTCCTGGCGTGCCCGGCGTGCGGCAAGCGTCTCGGCGGCGGGTGCCCTCATTGCGGCCGGGCGCTGCAGCCCGGGTGGAATTACTGCCCGTATTGCGCGAAGAGCACCGTTGAAACGGCGAAGCGCCCGCCGAAGCGCAAAGAGCGGGAGCTTCGCGACGCCAGCCGTCGTGAGCTGCCGCCGGCCAACGTCGCCGAATTCAAGAAGTGAAAACCTTTTATCAGCTCCTCGAGATTTCTCCCACCGCGACCGGCGACGAGATCAAGCGCGCGTTCCGGATTCAGATCGCGCGCTACCACCCGGACAAGGTCCAGCACCTCGGCCGGGAATTTCAGGATATGGCCGCCGAGCGCGCCGCCGAGTTGACCGAGGCCTATCGCATCCTGTCCGACGAGCAGCGTCGAGCCTCGTACGACGGCAGGCTCGCATCCGCGGGACAGACGTCGGCAGGAGTCGCCGATCGTGGATCGCCGTCGAGGAACGCCGCGGGCCATGCGGGGCCGGCGCCGGTCGCTCCAACCGAACCGGTGCGTGCTGCGAATGAGCCGTTCTCGCGCGAACGGGCAACCCGCGATCAGGTCGTGCGGAGGGCCACGTTCGGTCGCGTCCGTCAGGCCCTCGAGACGGTCGGCGGTTACGAACCGTCCGACGCCCGTGGGTTCGACGTCGCCTGGCTGCCCAAAGGCCGGCTTTTCGGGTTCGGCAAGGGACCCCGATTGGTCGGCCGGATGGTCGCGCGCGTCGATCGCGTGTGTTTCTGATGGGCACCGACCTGGCGACACCGGGCGAGCTCGCCCGCGCCATCGCCGGCGAGCGCCGCCGCTCAGGCAGCGTGACGGTGATTCCCGTCGACGCCGGCACATGGGATGCGCATCTTCCCGTGGATGCGCCGGTCGTCGTGAAAATGGTGCTGGAGCGGCTCAAAACCGGCACATAATCGGATCCGGCCAGGAGCCCGTCCGAATGGTGAACGGGCTCCTGGTAGGCGCGCTACGCGCGCAGCGATCTTTGAAAATGGCTGTTTTTCGCCGGCGAAGCCGGCATACTAGGAGCGTGTTGTTGTTTTCTCATACACGCTCCCAGGCTGATATGGGCCTCATCCAAACCGTCGATCTCTGGAAAACCTACGGGGGTGAATACGTGGCGATCATGGGTCCGTCCGGCTCGGGCAAGTCGACGCTCATGAACTTGATCGGATGCCTCGACACGCCCTCGAAGGGGTCGTACCTGTTGAACGGCAAACAGGTGAGCCAGATGAACGACAACGAGCTGGCGCGGATCCGCAACGAAGAAATCGGCTTCGTGTTCCAGACCTTCAACCTGCTGCCGCGCGCTACTGCCTTGCACAACGTCGAGCTGCCGCTGGTGTATGCAGGGGTGGCCGCGAAAGACCGGCAGGAGCGGGCGAAACAGGCGCTCCACAAAGTCGATCTCGGCGAGCGGATGACGCACCGGCCGAACGAGCTCTCGGGCGGTCAGCGCCAGCGTGTGGCGATTGCCCGGGCGCTCGTCAACAATCCGTCGATCCTGCTGGCCGACGAGCCGACGGGAAACCTCGACTCGAAGACGGGCCAGGAGATCATGGCACTCTTCGAACGGCTGCACAAAAGCGGCAACACCATCGTCCTGGTCACTCACGAAGCGGACGTCGCCGCGTTCGCGTATCGCACCATTCACATCCGGGACGGACAGATCGAGAACGACGTGCGTAGAGCTGCATAATCAAGTCTCAAGTTACAAGTCTCAACTCTCAACATCCGCTCTCGAGCCTTGAGAGTTGAGCGTTCAGCCTTGAGCGTTGAGTCATATGGCCGCGAAGTGTCCTTCTGAGATCTCCCGCAGGGCCGCGTCCCGCTTCATCGTCGCCGGATCGAGCACGATGCGCCGGCGCGGCGCATCGGGATCGGGAATTGGAATCGCCGAAAGCAGCGCGCGCGTATAAGGGTGCTGCGGTGCGGCGAACACCGATGCGGTCGGGCCCATTTCTACGATCCGTCCCAGATACATCACCGCCACGCGCGTACAAATGTGTTCGACCAGCCGAAGGTCGTGGGCGATGAACAGATAGGTCAGCTTCAGCTGCTGCTGAAGATCCATCAGCAGGTTGATCACCTGCGCCTGCACCGACACGTCGAGCGCCGACACCGGCTCGTCCAGGATGACGAACGACGGGTTCAGCGCCAGCGCACGCGCCAGCCCGATTCGCTGGCGCTGTCCGCCGCTGAACTCGTGCGGATATCGATCGAGCTGCGCCGGGCTGAGCCCGACCAGCCGGAACAGCTCGGCGACCCGTGCCCGCCTCGAGGCGCGATCGCCCAGCCTGTGGATGATCAGGGGCTCTTCGACGATTTGCCGGGCGCGCATCCGCGGGTTGAGCGACGAATAGGGATCCTGAAAGACGATCTGCATGTCGCGACGCGCTTCGCGCATCCGCCGCGTCGAAAACGCGAGCACGTTGTCGCCGCGGAAGCGCACGTCACCTGACGTCGGTTCGACCAGCCGCAGCATGCAGCGGCCCGTTGTCGTCTTTCCACTCCCCGATTCCCCCACCAGCCCGAACGTCTCGCCTTCCTCGATACTGAAACTGACGTCGTTGACGGCTGCGACTGGTATGCCTTGGCGAAACAGACCTCCTTCGCGCACGAACTCCTTGACGAGACGGGACACCTCAACGAGCGGCATGGGAATTCGGAATTTGGAATTCGGAATTTGGAATTTGGAAAGAGGTCATCGGTCAGATACGTTTCTCCAGGAGCGTGTCCGACCAACCGACACCGCCTTGGAACGCAAAGGCCGCGAAGGCCGCTAAGAAATACGGTGTTTCTTTGCGTCCTTTGCGGCCTCTGCGTTCAATCGTGACGTTTCGCTCTAGAACGAGATACCACGGCGGACGCGGAGGTGCTATGACCATCACTCGGACGCTCTCCCAGCGTGAAGATAACACTTGGCGGCCTGTTCGTCGCCCACGGGATAGTCCGCCGGCGGATCGATCGTGCATGGATCGAAACGATCGGGGCAGCGGGGATTGAACGCGCAGCCGCTCGGCAGTTCGCCCGGCAGCGGCACCGATCCTTCAATCGCGGTGAGCCGCCGGCCAGGCCGGGCCCTCAACGCGGCTGCCGCGTTGCGGACGCCAGGCGGGGCCCCGGGTGAGCCGCCAGGAATCGATGCCAGCAGTCCGCGCGTGTAGGGATGCGCCGGATTGTGGAAGATGGCGCGCACCGGTCCCGTCTCGACGATGCGTCCGGCGTACATCACGGCCACGCGGTCGGCGGTCTCGGCGACGACGCCGAGATCGTGAGTGATCAGCAGCAGCGACAGATTGAACGCCGATTTCAGCTCGCGCAGCAGATCCAGGATCTGCGCCTGAATCGTGACGTCGAGCGCCGTCGTCGGCTCGTCGGCGATGACGAGGGCCGGGCGGCAGGCGAGCGCGATGGCAATCATCACCCGCTGGCGCATGCCGCCGGACAACTGATGCGGGTAGTCGCGCGCGCGCGCCGCCGCCTCGGGGATGTGCACCGCCTGCATCAACTCGATGGCGCCGGCGCGCGCGGCGCGGCGGGTTGCGCGCCCGTGCACGAGCAGCGTCTCGCCAATCTGATCGCCGACGCTGAACACCGGGTTCAGCGCGGTCATCGGTTCCTGAAAGATGAGCGAGATCTCTGCGCCGCGCACCGCGCGCATGTCCGCCTCGTTGAGCGCGAGCAGGTCGCGGCCCCGGAACCGAATGGCCCCTGCCGCAATCCGGCCCGGCCGCTGGACGAGTCGCATGATCGACAGGGCCGTCACCGACTTTCCGCAGCCCGACTCGCCGACGAGCCCGAGCGTTTCACCGGTGCGAACGTCGAAGCTGACGTCGTTGACCGCCGCGACCGGCCCCTGCGGCGTCTCGAACACGGTGGTCAAGTGCTCGACAACCAGCAACGGGTTAGCTGTCATGAGGGCCAATCCGGCTTCTTAACGCCTAACGCCTAACGCCCAAAGCCCTTAGACGGCTGACGTCTCCACGTATTCGCCGAACACCGTGCGCATCGCGTCGGACACCTCACCAACCGTTGCCCCCGACTCGACGGCGGTGATGATCGCCGGCACCAGGTTGCTCCCGTCACCGGCCGCGGTCGACACGCCATCGAGCGCGCGGCGCCACGTCGCGGCGCTGCGGCTCGCCCGCACCGCTCTGAGCCGTTCGATTTGCCGGCGCTCGACGTCCGGATGGATGCGCAGCGTGTCGAGTGAGGCCGGCTCGCCTTCGGCGTCAGTGAACCGGTTGAGGCCAACGACAATGGCATCGCCCGAATCGACCGCCACCTGCGCACGGTACGCAGATTCCTGGATGTCGCGCTGAATCAAGCCGCTCTCGATGGCGGCCAGCGTGCCGCCCGCCGATTGGATGCGGTCGAGGATGGCTTCGGCCTCGCGTTCGATGGCGTTGGTCATCGTTTCGATGGCGTACGAACCGGCGACCGGATCGACCGTGTTGATCACGCCGGTTTCGGCGGCGATGATTTGTTGCGTCCGGAGCGCGATCCGGGCGGATTGTTCGGTCGGCAACGCCAGCGCCTCGTCGCGGCCGTTGCAGTGCAGCGACTGCGTCCCGCCGAGTACCGCAGCGAGCGCCTGCAGGGCGACACGGACGATATTGTTGTCCGGCTGCTGCGCCGTCAGCGTGCTGCCGGCGGTCTGGGTGTGGAACCGCAGCTGCTGCGCGCGGAGATTCGTTGCGTGGAACCGATCGCGCATGATTCGCGCCCAGAGACGCCGCGCCGCGCGAAACTTCGCGATTTCCTCGAGAAAATTGTTGTGCGCATTGAAGAAGAAGGACAGCCGCTGGCCGACCTGGTTGACGTCGAGTCCGGCAGCGACCGCCGCCTCGACATAGGCGATCGCATCCGCGAACGTGAACGCCACCTCCTGGACCGCGGTCGAGCCCGCTTCCCGAATGTGGTAGCCGCTGATTGAAATCGTATTCCATTGCGGCAGCTCGCGTTCGCAGAACGCGAAAATGTCGGTGACGATGCGCAGCGATGGGCGTGGGGGAAAGATATACGTGCCTCGCGCGACGTATTCCTTCAAAATGTCGTTCTGCACGGTGCCGGACAGCGATCGGATCGATAGGCCCTGGCGCTTCGCCACCGCCACGTACAGCGACAGCAGGATGATGGCGGTCGCGTTGATGGTCATCGATGTCGAGACACGGTCGAGGGGAATGCCGTCGAACAGGCTGGCCATGTCGTCGATCGAGTCGATCGCCACGCCGACCCGTCCGACTTCGCCGGCCGCCAGGGGGTGATCGGAGTCGTAGCCCATCTGAGTGGGCAGGTCGAACGCGACGCTCAGCCCGGTGACGCCGTGGTCGAGCAGATAGCGATAGCGGGCGTTCGACTCCTCGGCCGAGGCGAACCCGGCATACTGTCGCATCGACCACAAGCGCCCGCGGTACATCGTCGGCTGAATGCCCCGGGTAAAGGGGTACTCGCCCGGCAGGCCGAGTTGCGCGGAAGGATCCCAGTCAGCGAGATCCAGGCGGTTGAACGTGCTCATCGATCGGACAATTTTACCTCGATCATGGCCGTAAAACCTTGACAGGGTGGCGACTCGCGCTTACACTCGTGGTAATTTTTTCCATTTAGACATATGAGCACAGGCGCCCGATCCCTTGCTCACCACCTTGGGTGTAAGCGGATCGATTGGGCAGCGCCCCGGCTCGCGGCCCGGCGGCGTAGGGGGGACACAACATGGACGACATCGTGAACCGGTTTGCCCGGGAGCTGGCCGATGCGATTGCCGCCGCGGTCGCGGAGAACGCCAAGGTTGAGGCCTGCCGCGAAAAAGCACGCGCGGCTGGCTTCGAAATGAGAGTCACGCTCGAAGCCGTCGTCGGCTTCGTCAGTCGTTCGCAGTCCGCGGCGCTCACAAAGGTCACGGCGCCGGCCCGCGTCGTTCAGCCGAAGCGGATGTTCGAAGTCACGGCGAACGATCGACGCTTTCTGCGATCGCTCAGGATCGCAGCGGACGAGACTGCCGAGCCGGTGGAATAGGAATTCGGAATTCAGAATTCGGAATACAGAAGCGTTCCGGATTCTGAATTCTGAACCATGCTGAATTCTGAATTCCTGTCTGGATTCCACGTTTCCGATTCCTGAATCATTCCGACGTCCCAATTTCATCCCCGATTCCGAATTCCAAATTCCTGCGTCGCCATTCCGAATTCCGAATTGCGAAGATCACACGTTCTCGGCGGGCGGCGTGTCGCTGCCCGACGAACGCCTGTTTCGGCCGCAATCCATCGCCGGACATCGCCAGCTCACCGGCGTGTACCTGCTCGGCCTGGCCAGGCGCATGCGTGGCCGCCTGGCGACGTTCGACCGCACGATTCCACTCGCGGCGGTCGTCGGGGCGACCTGCAACGACATCGCGGTCGTCGCGCCAGACTCGTAGCAGCCCTACGAACGTCCACGATAGAACGCAGAGGCCGCAAAGGACGCAAAGAAAGACAGGGTTTCCTCAGCGGCCTTCGCGGCCTTTGCGTTCAACCGTGCCAATCGTTACTCCGACACGCTCCCGGAGCTCGCCTGCGCGGCGACGCGCGCCGCCGCGGCCGCCGCTGCCGCGGGATCGCCAAGGTAGTAATGACGGAGGGGCGTCAGGCCGTCGTTCAACTCGTACACGAGTGGGATCCCGGTCGGGATGTTGAGCTCGACGATTTCCGGGACTGGAATGGTGTCCAGGTATTTGACCAGCGCGCGCAGGCTGTTGCCGTGTGCAGCGATGAGCACCCGTTTCCCGGATCGGATGGTTGGCGCGATCGTCTCGTGCCAGTAGGGCAGGAACCGCGCGACCGTGTCTTTCAGCGATTCGGTGAGCGGCAGCTCGGTTGGCGGCAAGTCCGCGTAGCGCGGATCGCGCGACGGATGGCGCTCGTCGTCGGGCGTGAGCGGCGGCGGGGGGATGTCGTAGCTGCGCCGCCAGATCTTCGTTTGCGCTTCACCGTGCCTGGCGGCCGTCTCCGCCTTGTTCAGTCCCTGCAGCGCGCCATAGTGCCGCTCGTTCAGCCGCCAGTGCTTGATCACGGGAATCCACATCCGATCGAGCTCGTCGAGGGCAATGTCGAGCGTTCGGATCGCGCGCTTCAGGACCGACGTGTACGCCAGGTCGAAGACGTAGCCGCCGGCTTTCAGCAGCCGGCCGGCTTCCTTCGCTTCCTCGCGCCCACGATCGGACAGATCGACATCGGTCCACCCGGTGAAGCGGTTTTCCCGGTTCCACGTGCTTTCGCCGTGGCGCAGCAGCACTAGTGTGTACATACAATTGTGAATTCGGAATTCGGAATTCGGAATTCGGTCAGGAATATGCGAAGCGTTTCAGATTTGCGAGGTGCCACAATGCGAATGCGCATTCCAAATTCCGAATTCCAAATTCCTAATTTCTCAATCGCACCACGGTCTTCCCGGCAAACACGGCATCTCGACCGAGCTCCTCTTCGATCCGCAGGAGCTGGTTGTATTTGCACACCCGGTCCGTGCGGCTGGCCGATCCCGTTTTGATCTGGCCGGCGCCCGCGCCCACCGCAAGGTCGGCAATCGTCGTGTCCTCGGTTTCTCCGGACCGGTGCGAGATGATCGTCGCGTAGCCGGCGTCGGCCGCCATGCGCACGGCGTCGAGCGTCTCGGTGACCGTGCCGATCTGGTTCAACTTCACGAGCAGCGCGTTGGCCACGCCGTCGCTGATGCCTTTCTCGAGAATCGCCGGATTGGTCACGAACACGTCGTCGCCCACCAGCTGCACGCGATCGCCGATCGTGCTGGTGAGCCGCTTCCAGCCTTCCCAGTCGCTCTCCGCGAGGCCGTCTTCGATGGACACAATCGGATACTGCCGAATCCAGTCGGCGTACAGCTCGATCAATTCGTCCGACGACCGGTCGGCTTCTCCCGATTTCTTGAATGTATAGCGGCCGGCACCGGCCCAGAGCTCGCTCGAGGCGACGTCCAGCGCAATCCACACGTCGGTGCCCGCCTTGAGTCCGGCTGTTCCAACCGCCTCGAGCACGACCTCGAGCGCCTCCCGGTTCGATCGGAGGTTTGGAGCGAAGCCGCCTTCGTCGCCGACGCCGGTCGACTGCCCGCGGCCTTTCAGGATACCGCGCAGCGCGTGGAAGACTTCGGCACCCCACCGGAGCGCTTCGCTGAACGATCCCGCGTTCAGCGGCATGACCATGAACTCCTGAAAATCGACGCTCGAGTCGGCATGCGCGCCGCCGTTGAGAATGTTCATCATCGGCACCGGGAGCATGTACGTGTCGTTGTGATAGAGCTCGCCGAAGTGCCGGAACATTGACACGTTCTTCAGGGCCGCTTCCGCGCGCGCGGCCGCCATCGAGACGCCGAGGAGCGCGTTTGCGCCGAGCCGGCTCTTGGTCGCGGTGCCATCGAGCGCGATCATCGACGCGTCGAGCGCGCGCTGGGTGTGATCGCGTCCCACTATCGCCTTGGCCAGCTCGCCGTTGACGTGCGCGACCGCCTTCCGGACGCCCTTGCCGCCGTAGCGCGACTTGTCTCCATCGCGCAGCTCGAGCGCCTCGCGCTCGCCGGTGGAGGCTCCCGACGGCACCGCGGCCCGTCCCAGGATGCCGCCTCCGAGGGCGACCTCGACTTCAATGGTTGGATTGCCTCGCGAATCG
>QHWF01000110.1:17079-17582 GCA_003222455.1 Acidobacteriota bacterium | reverse complement strand
ACGCGACACCCGATCAGCTCGTGCCGGTAAAACGTCTCGGGCGGCAGCGGCGCAAGCCAATCGACCGGGACGCGCAGCTCGGCGCCGGCAAGCGCCTCCGCCTCGGTCATCGTCGTCACGCCGTCGATCCCCACGACCGGCCGTTCCTGCTGAAAGCGGACCGTCGTCAAGCGCAGCCTCTCGATCCGGCCGGCTCGCTCGATGAACAACTCGGCGCCGGGCTGGAAACGGGTCTCGGGAAAATCGGTGTCGAGATTGACGATCACCTGCCCTCGAATGCCGTGCGCGCGCGCGATGCGTCCGACCAGGGCCATTTCTTCCCAGTTCATGCAGATTCTTTATTGCCGATTGCTGATCGTTGACTGCTGAATGCATTGCCGATTGTCGATTCGAATCATGCGTCCCATCTACAACCCATCGCCAGTCCGAACCGACAATCAGCAATCCAAATCAGCACCAAATCAGCAATCTACAATCAGCAATCTACAATCAGCAATCTACAA
>QHWF01000110.1:0-17014 GCA_003222455.1 Acidobacteriota bacterium | reverse complement strand
CGCGGCCGCCGTCCGCCCCTGACGTCCGATCACCTTGCCGAGATCGCCTGGCGAGACGAACAGCTCAATCAAGGTTTTGTGCCGGTGCTGCGATTCGGTCACGCGTACCTCGTCGGGACGATCGGTCAGCACCTTTGCGAGGAGCTCTACCACCGCACGGACGCCGGTTCCGTCGTTCATTTGCCGACCTCTGACGTGGCCGCCGGCGCAGCCGCCGACGCCGGCACGGGCGTGAGATGCCGCCTGATCAACGTGCGCACCGAGTCCGACGCTTGTGCACCTTTTCCGAGCCAGTAGCTCATTCGCTCCTTGTCGACCTGCACGACGGCCGGCTTCGAGCGCGGGTTGTAGTGGCCGAGGATTTCGACAAACGAACTGTCACGGGCGGAACGGGAATCGGTGACGACGACGCGGAAGAACGGCCGTTTCTTGGAACCGGCTCGACGCAAACGAATGGCGACCATGTGACGCTCCTGAATGGCGTCCGGGGCTCGATCCCGAATGCCTGGTTCGCTGCGCGGTTGCCTGAAGAGGTTGTGAAGAAATCACGTAGCGTACTGCCCCGGCGGCCCGAATGCAGGCCTAAAGGCCTGCGCTACGAGAGGCCGCCGACCGATTCTTCACAGCCCCCTGACGGGCTGCTGGCTCGAGCCCCGCTATCTGCGGTTGCGCAGCATCTGCGTTGCCTGGCGGCGCGCCTTCTTGCCGCCGCCAGTCAGCCCGGCCATGCCGCCGAGCTGCTTCAACATCTTCTGCATCTGCACGAACTGCTTCAACAAACGATTCACTTCCTCGACCGACGTGCCGCTGCCCTTCGCGATTCGCTTCCGGCGGCTGCCGTTGATGATGTGCTGTTTCCGCCGTTCTTCGACCGTCATCGAGTTGATGATCGCTTCAACACGCGAAATCTGCTTCTCGTCCGGCTTGTTCTCCGCCAGCTCCTTCATGTTGCTCATGCCCGGGATCATGCCGATAATCGACTCGAGCGGCCCCATCCTTCGAATCGTCTTCAGCTGATCCCGGAAATCTTCGAGCGTGAACTCGTTGGCCCGAATCTTCTCCTCGAGGCGCTCGGCATCTTCCTCGGTGATGGCCGCTTCCGCCTTTTCGATCAGCGACAGCACGTCGCCCATGCCCAGGACGCGCGACACCACGCGTTCGGGATGAAACGGCTCGAGATCCTCCAGCCGTTCGCCGCTGCCGGCAAACGCGATCGGGACGCCGACAACCGACACCACCGACAGCGCCGCGCCACCGCGCGCGTCGCCATCCAGCTTGGTCAGGACCACGCCGGTCACGCCGACGCGCGCGTTGAACTCGCCGGCGCTCTTGATCGCGTCCTGGCCGGTCATGGCGTCGGCGACGAACAGCCGATCCGACGGATCCGTTGCGTCCTTGATCGCGATCAGTTCCCGCATCAGCTCGTCGTCAATGTGCAGCCGGCCGGCAGTATCGACGATCACCACGTCGAAACCGAGGTTGTTGGCTTCGGCGACGGCACTCCTCGCGCGCGCAACCGGCTCGAGCTCTCCGGCTGGATCGTGAACGCGCAGACTCGCCTTCCGCCCGACCACGTTCAACTGCTCGATCGCGGCCGGCCGTTTGACGTCAGTCGACACGAGGAGCGGATGACGGCCCTGCTTCGTGAGCCATTTCCCGAGCTTTCCGGCGGTCGTCGTCTTTCCGGCGCCCTGCAGGCCCAGCAGCAGGATCACGCGCGGCCGTTTCGCGCTCGGCTGAAGGCCGCCTTCGGCGTTACCGAACAGCGCCACCATCTCATCGCGGACGATCTTCACGACCTGCTGGGAAGGGACGAGCCCGCGCAGGATCCCGTCGTCCACGGTGTCCATCGCCCTGTCGCGCACGCGATCGATGAACGCTTTCACGACCTTGAAGTTGACGTCGGCTTCGAGAAGGGCCAGGCGGATCTCGCGCAGCGCGGCCTCGATGGCGTCCGGCGTCAGCCGTGTCTCGCCGCGCAGCGACTTGAAGACGTCCTGCAGGCGTGTGCTGAGGGATTCGAACATTGTTGATTTCGCGTGGCCGTTCCACGCGCATTCGGCGTGAACCGCGGACAACCCGGGAGACCGGGCTAACCCACTCTACGGCAAACGTTTATGGTAGTTGACGGGCTTACGCTGTGTCAAACGGACGACAGCTTGTGCCCGAGCTTTTCCTTCTTGGTTTTCAGATACCGGCGCGTCGATTCCGATGGCGGGATCTCGAGCGGGAGCCACTCGCTGACCGACAATCCGTAGCCCTCGATCCCCACGAGTTTCCGCGGATTGTTGCTCAGGAGCCGCATCGACCGGACGCCCAGCTCGCGGAGAATCTGCACGCCCATGCCGTAATCGCGCTGGTCGGCCTTGAACCCGAGGCGCTCGTTGGCCTCAACCGTATCGAATCCTTCGTCCTGGAGCTCGTATGCCCGAATCTTGTTGGCCAGACCGATGCCGCGGCCTTCCTGGTTCAAATAGAGAAGAACGCCGCGACCCTCCGCGGCGATACGGTGCATGGCGGTGTCGAGCTGCTCACCGCAGTCGCATCGGGCGGAATGCAGCACATCGCCGGTCAGACACATCGAGTGCACGCGCACGAGCACGTCCTTGCCATCCCGGATATCGCCACAGACGAGCGCGACGTGTGTCTGCTTGTCCGGCTCGTGTTCGAACACGTGAATCTGGAAGTCGCCGTACTCGGTGGGCAGCTTCGCGGACGCCACACGCTTGACGAGCGATTCGGTCCGGATCCTGTACTTGATCAGATCCGCGATGGTGACGATGAGCAGGCCATGCCGCCTGGCAAATCGCGACAGCTGCGGGACCCGCGCCATCGTTCCGTCCTCGTTCATCACTTCGCAGATGACGCCCGCGGGATACAGGCCTGCCATCCGAGCGAGATCGACAGCGGCCTCGGTCTGCCCGGCACGGACCATCACGCCTCCGGTGCGCGAGCGCAGCGGAAACATGTGTCCTGGCCGCGCGAGGTCGGCCGGTCGGGTGGCGGGATCGATGGCCGCCAGAACCGTTGACGCACGGTCGCCGGCAGAGATACCGGTGGTCGTGCGCCCTTTCGCCTCGATCGGGATGCAGAACGCGGTTTCGAAGCGCGAGGTGTTCTGCGAAACCATGAGCGGGATTTCGAGCTCGTCGAGACGCTCCGGCGTCATCGACAGGCAAATCAACCCGCGTCCATACCTCGCCATGAAATTGATCGCGTCGGGCGTCACTTTCTCCGCCGCGATCGTCAGATCGCCCTCGTTCTCGCGATCTTCGTCATCCACGACAATCACCATCCGTCCCTCACGGATGGCAGCGACGGCCTGATCGATCGGCGCGAAGGGCGATTTCCTTTTCCGGGCGATAGCGAGCTTGGCCATATTTGAATTCTGAATTCAGAATTGAGAATTCTGAATTCTGCTGCGTCAGTGCGTGAGGTTCCCCGGCCGCAGGCCGCCGATCGTCAGACCGGCGAGCTCCGCAGCCCGGATCACGTACTTCCCGACCATGTCGCATTCGAGGTTCACCGCGTCTCGAATGTGAGCGCCACTGAGATTCGTATGCTCCATGGTGAACGGCACAACCTGCACGTCGAAGCGATCCGGCCCGAGTCCCGCAACGGTAAGGCTGATGCCGTCGACGGCAATGGAACCCTTGGAGACGAAGAACGGCGCGAGCTGCGCGGGAAAGCTGACTGTCAGCCAGTGAAAGTCCAGATCGACGCGCAACTCCTCGACGTGCCCGATGGCATCCACGTGTCCCTGGACGAAGTGACCGCCGAACCGGCTGTCGGCGCGCAGCGGCCGCTCCAGGTTCACGTGGCTGCCGCGCGACAGGCGCCCGAGCGTGGTGACGCGAACGGTTTCCGGTCCGACGTCCGCGTGAAACTCCTGACCTTCCGCAAGGATCACGGTCAGACACACGCCGTTCACCGCGATGCTGTCTCCGGCCGCGAGCTCCGACGCCAGCGCCGTCGCAATGCGCAACCGGCACCCGCCGCTCGTGGGTTTGCGCTCGACGAGCTCGCCCACCGCTTCAACGAGGCCTGTGAACATATCCCTCGATCAGAATATCGGGCCCAAGTGGTTCGACGCGCCGATCGAACCAGCCGGCCGTGCAGAAAGCCCTCGCCGGCAGAAAATTCACGCCGTCACGTCCGACTACGTGCGGCGTGACATAGAGCCGCACGAAGTCCACGACCTCTTCGTCCCATGCCGCGGCCAGGACCGTCGCCCCACCCTCCAGCAGGAGCGATCCAATCCGCCGTTCACCCAATCGCTCCAGAGCGGCCGTGAAGGTGCCGTTGCGGGCTATCGCGACTTCGGCGCCCAGATCCTCGAGCGCCTTCACGTGTTCCGTGCGGCCCGCACCGATCGCCGTGGTGACGATGATGACAGGCCCGGCGTCACATGTCGAGAGGACCCGCGCCGTGGCTGGCACCCGGAGACGCCGGTCGAACACAACCCGTGTGAAGGGCCGCTCCCGATACACACCGCGGGCCGTGAGCTCCGGATCGTCCACCAGGATCGTCTCGATCCCGACGCCAATCGCATCCACGGCCGCGCGAAAGCGATGGGCGTGACGGTTGGCCGGGACCGACGTGAGGGATGTCCGCCGGCCGCGCGCTTCCGCGATGTACCCATCGAGGCTCGTCGCCATTTTCATGACGACGAACGGGCGTCCTTCGCGCATCAGCGTGAAGAACGGCTGATTGAGGACGGTCGCCTCTTCCGCGCACAGGCCGACATCGACACGGACGCCCCGTTCGTGCAGGAACCGGAAACCCTGGCCGCGGACGAGCGGGTTGGGATCCTCGGTTGCGACAACCACGCGCGCGATGCCGGCGGCGACGATCCGCGCCACGCACGGGCCGGTGCGGCCCTGATGGCAGCACGGTTCGAGCGTGCAGTACAGCGTGGCGCCGCGGGCGCGATCGCCGGCTGCCTCGATGGCGCGCACTTCCGCATGCGGCTCGCCGGCGCGTTCATGAAACCCCTGCCCGAGGACGACGCCTTCGGGCGACACGACCACGGCCCCGACCAGTGGATTGGGGCTCGTCCGCCCCGCTCCCCGTGCCGCATGGAAGAGCGCTCGCTGCATGAAGACCGTATCGACGCCCTGCATGCCGGACTACCACTTCTCTTCGAACAGTCCTTCCACGTACTCGTCGGCCGAGAACGGAACGAGATCGTCGATCGTTTCGCCCACCCCGACGTACCGGATCGGCAGGTTCAGATCGGTCGCAATCGCGACGGCCACACCGCCCTTGGCCGTGCCATCGAGCTTGCTCAGCACGATGCCGTTCACGCCGGCGGCGCCCATGAATTCGCGGGCCTGTGTGACGCCGTTCTGTCCCACCGTAGCGTCCAGCACGAGAAGGACTTCCTGCGGCGCCCCGGCGACCTCCCGGCCGGCGATCCGCCGGATCTTCTCCAGCTCGTTCATCAGGTTCACGCGCGTGTGCAACCGGCCGGCGGTATCGACCAGGATGGGGTCGCGGCCCCTGGCCTTCCCCGAGGAGATCGCATCGAACACGACGGCCGCCGGGTCGGAACCTTCCCTCGCGCGCACCATGTCGACGCCGGCGCGCTGCGCCCAGATCTCGAGCTGCTCGACCGCGGCGGCGCGAAACGTATCGGCTGCGCAGATCAATGGCCGCTGCCCGTCGTTCTTCAGCAGGTTGGCCAGCTTGCCGACGGTTGTCGTCTTACCCGTGCCGTTGACCCCGACCACCAGCGTGACCTTCGGGCGATCGGTCACCGCCAGCGGGCGATCGACCGCGGCAAACACCGCGCGGATCTCCTGCTTCACCAGATCGCGCAAGCTCGATCCGTCGCGCGGCCGCCGCTTGACGGCGGCGACAATCCGATCGGTCGCGGCCACCCCGACGTCGGCCGAGATCAGCACTTCCTCGAGCGCTTCGATGGTGTCGACGTCAACCGATCGGGATCGGCGATCCGGCTCGTCGGCGCGGCGCACGATATCGTCGAACCGATCGACGATCTGCTGCTTGGTGCGGGTAAGACTGTCGCGGAGGCGGTTCAGGACGCTCACGTTGGAATCTGGGTCATTGGATAATCTGGTAATCGAGATATTGGATCGGATAATTGGGGAATTGGCTTGACACTCAGTCAATCCAGTCCAGCCGATGAACAATCCAATTACCAGATTACCAGATTACCCAATTACCGGATGATTCAGCAGTGTGTCCCTCACCACGGAGGACGCGGAGGACAGGAGGAAAAATCCTGTTCCTTTCGGGATTGACCCTCCGCGTCCACCGCGTCCTCCGTGGTAACTCTCTACACCGATTCCGTTTCGGACCGTTGTCTCCGCAGCATGAGGGCGTCGAGTGCGGTGCGCACATCGGTGCGTCCGGCCAGCACTTCAGCCATTTGCGTGGCAATCGGCAACTCGACGCCGTAGCGCGCCCCGAGCGCCAGGGCGGCGCCCGTGGTGCGTACGCCCTCGGCGATCATCTTCATCCCCGCCAGAATGTCCGCAAGCGATCGACCGCGCGCGAGCTCGATCCCGACGTGGCGATTCCGGCTCAAGGTCCCGGTGCAGGTGACGACGAGATCGCCAAGGCCACTCAGACCGGCCAGCGTCTCGCGCCGGCCGCCCGCGGCGCAGGCCAGTCTGGTGACTTCGGCCAGACCTCGCGTGATCAGCGCGGCGAGTGCGTTATGCCCGAGGCCGAGACCTTCGACCACGCCGGCGGCGATGGCGATGACGTTTTTCATCGCGCCGCCGATTTCGACGCCAATCACGTCGTCGCTTCCGTAGAGGCGAAAGTACGGGGCACGAAACTCGGCCTGCACGAGCGCCATCGCGCGCGAATCTGAAGACGCCGCCAGTACGGCCGTCGGAAGCTGGTGCGCCACCTCCATCGCAAAGCTCGGCCCGGACAAGACGACCACCGGATGCCGCCGACCCACTTCCTGCGCAACGACATCCGACATGCGCAACATCGTGTCGGCTTCAAGACCCTTCGCCGCGCTCACCAGAACGACACCGGACGCCATGTGGCGCGCGGCCGCACGAACGACGGCCCGGCACCCATGGGAGGGAATCGCCAGGACGATCAAATCGGTATCGGCGACGGCCTGAGCGAGCACGTGCGTCACGTCGATGCCCGCCGGCAGCGTCACATCCGGAAGGTAGACGGGATTCGCGCGCCGCGTCGCGAGATCCACCGCAAGCTCGGGGTCGCGCGCCCAGAGCCGCACCTGGTGTCCCACCCGTCTCAGGTGGACGGTGAGCGCCGTGCCCCAGCCGCCAGCGCCCAGCACGCTGACGCGTTTCACGCGCGCACTCCGAACCGGCGCTCGGTGCCCGTTCTCAACCGCGTGAGGTTCGACCGATGTCTGAAGAGAATGATGACCGCCGCGGCGAATGCAGCGGTCACGGCCGGCGCCGGACTGCCCGCGACATAGGCCAATGGCGGCAGCGCCAGCGTCGCGAGCAGCGACGCGAGCGAGATGTACTTCGTCGCCCAGACGGTCACCAGGAAAATAGCGACAGCCGGCGGAACGGCGACCGGCGTCAGGATCGAGAACACGCCGCACGCCGTCGCCACGCCCTTGCCGCCGCGAAATCGCAGCCAGACCGGATAGATATGGCCGACGATCGCCGCCAATCCCGCCGCGGCCGATGCGGCGGTGTTGTTGCTCGTCAGCATGGCGGCGACCATGACGCCGGCAATGCCTTTCGCCATGTCGAGGACGGCCACGAGCATACCGGCGGCGATCCCCGACGTGCGCATCACGTTGGCAGCTCCGAGATTACCGCTGCCGACACGACGTAAATCGACGGCACTCCACCGGCGCGCCAGGATGAGCGCGAACGGAATGGACCCGAGCAGATACGCGGCGACGATCGCGGCAGCCATGAGAGTCACAAAGTGAGCGCGAGCTCACAGAGGACAATCAGCCACGGAGACACCGAGACACAGAGTTTCTCCGTGTCTCCATGGCTCATGCTCTCGGAGCTCTCCACCCCTCTGTTCCGATTACTCGGACGGGGTCCGAGGTGAACAGAGATTAGCACGCGTCAGCGCCGTGTACGACGGGCCTGCGGATGACAGACGGCTCTGATACAGCGTGACGTGATCGACGCGCAGCGTTGCCACATCACGCTGGTCCGCCGTCATCACGTGTTGACGATCCGCGGACCGCGCATCCCGCCATCGCGCCAGCGTCAGATGTGGACGAAACGGTCGTGCTTCTGGCGGAAACCCGTGGCGGCTGACACGTTCCGACACGATCCGTTGCAGCGCGATCGCAGGCTCCGCGCCTGCTGTCACGCCAGTCCAGAGCACGTTGGGAGCGCCTCGCGGTGGAAACACGCCGAGCTCTCCGAACACGACGTCGAACGGCGGCTGGGCGATCTCGCGACCGATGTCCTCTATCAGCGGCATCGCCCGGGTCTCGTCCACTTCGCCGAGAAACACCAGCGTCAGGTGCATGCGATCGGGCGGCACCCATTTAAGAGAAGATCGGCTGCTTGTCCGCAACACGTCCGCGACCCGCTTCTGCTCCCGCGCAATGGCCGAGCGCGTCGCTGCGTCGAGGTCGATCGCGATGAACAGCCGCATGATGCACTGTGTGAGACCGAGAGAGCCCTTATTTTCTTTGCGGCCTTCGCGGCCTTTGCGTTCCAGAGCGGCGTCAATCGGTCGGACACGCTCCTACATCGTCCTCTGCCCTGTCACCATCAACCGCAACATGTTCATTGCCGCCTGCGTTGCTTGAAACTTCACCATTTCGCGCCCGCCGAACAACGGGAACGTTCGGACCCAGCTTGACGGCTCGATTGCGACATCCTGTTGAAGAACCACGGCGATGCAGACTGTTCCGACCGGTTTGGACGGTGTACCTCCGTCGGGGCCCGCGATCCCGGTGATGCCAATGCCGATATTCGTTGTCGCGCGGTCGCGGATGCCGCGGGCCATCGCCTCGGCGACCTGCTCGCTGACCGCGCCATGCGATTCGATGAACGACTCGGGAATCCCGAGCAACTCACTCTTCGATCGATTGCTGTAACACACGACGCCCCGCTCGACGTACGCCGAGCTCCCTGGAACATCCGTTAAGCGGGAGGCAAGCAATCCGCCCGTGCACGATTCAGCCAGGGCGATCGTCAGGTGACGCTCGCGCAACAAGTCGCCGACGACCGCTTCGAGCGGACGACCGTCCACGCTGTATGCCGACGATCCGAGCGCGTGCTGTAGTTCGGCCACCGCCGCCGCCAGCGCCGTATTGGCATCGGCCTCGCTGTGCGCGCGCGCGGTCAAGTGAAGCTCGACCTGCCCGAGCACGGCGAGAATCGTCGTACTGATCGGGACCGGCTGTTTCGTCCACTTCGTATAAATCGGCGCGGCCTGGCCGTCGACGTCGGATTCGGTGCGGCCCGTGATTTTGACCACGCGGCGAAACAGGCCGGCGCCCGTCATTTTCGGCGCCAGGCGATGGCGGATGACCGCGTCGAGCATCGGTTTCATCTCGCGCGGCGGGCCGGGCAGCAGCACGATCGTCGTCCGTTCGTGCTGGATCAACAGCCCCGGAGCGCTCCCGTTCGGGTTGTCGAGGACGGTCGCACCACGCGGCACCATCGCCTGCCGCCGGTTGATCTCGGGCATCGACAGGCCGCGGCGGGTAAAACGCTCGCGGACGCGCTCGACGATCTCCTCGTCGACATCCATCGGGATCTGCAGCACGCGGGCGACCGCATCGCGCGTCACGTCGTCTTCGGTGGGTCCGAGGCCTCCCGTCATGATCACGACATCCGCCCATCCAAGCGTCGAGCGGACGACGTCGGCGAGCTCGTCGATGTCGTCGGCGACGACGGCCTTCAGACGGACGTCGTACCCAATCGTGTTCAGCCGTTCTGTGATGACGAGCGAGTTCGTATCGACACGGAACGGCGTCAGCATTTCGCTGCCGACGGCAATAATGCAGGCGTTCATCTCGTGAATCTGGTAATCGAGCCCCCGGGACGTGCGTGACTGCCTTGGAACGCAAAGGCCGCGAAGGCCGCTAAGAAATACTGTTTTTCTTCTTTGCGTCCTTTGCGGCCTCAGCGTTCGATCGTGACGGTCGCTCTGACCGGGCACGCAAATACCAGATTACCCGATTACCAGATTTTGATCGTAAGGGCCACGCGCAGCGTGAGATTGGCGTAAATGGCGGCCATCGCATCGTCCGCCATCACTCCAACCCCGCCGGGCAGCCGTTCGAGCCGGTTGGCCGGGTACGGCTTCACGACGTCGAACAGACGGAACAACACGAATCCGGCCACTGCGCCAGGCCAGGCCACCGGGTTCAGGAACAGCGTGATCAGCATGCCGAGCACTTCGTCGATGACGACCTGACCCGGATCGGCCCGGCCGAAATGACGCTCGGCGACTCCGCCACTCCAGGAACCGATCGCGAACAAGCCGGCGATCGTCGTAAGTTGTGCGAGCGTGGTACGCGGGATGAGCGCCCAGAGCGCGAGGCCGGCAGCCGAGCCGAACGTTCCGGGAGCGAGCGGGATGTAGCCGATGCCGCCCACGGAGGCGACCAGGAGCGCCGCGATTCGCGATAAGGACGGAATGGTTCGCGTGTTCACGCCGAGGCGCGGACGACCCGCGTGCCCGCGAATCGGTCGTGGAGACCGCGCCGATCCTGACTGAGGAGCGCAGTCAGAAATCCGAGCCCGGCGGGAGCGGCCAACAGGACCCACACGGCCGTCCGCACGCACGCCCGAGCGACGTCGAGCGTGTCGCTCGAATCGGCTGGTACCACCCGGATGTCCACCGCCATCTTGCCCAGGGTCTGCCCACCCATCGTGAAGGCGATCAGATATCCGCCGTTCTGAACCAGCAGGAACGCCACCAGCGGGACCTTCGGCACAATGCCGAGCTCATCGACGGTTACACCGCAGATTTGCAGGGTGAAATAGATGACAGTCGCGTCAATCGCGGTAAGGATCAACAGGTCGATGACCACGGCGACGAACCGGGCCGACACCGCGGCATCTCGTGCCCGTTCGTCCGGGTCGCCAGGCGCCCAGCTGACCGCATGTTTCAGGTCCTGCGATCGCTCGGCGGAAGAGACGGGCGATCGATCATTGGCATCGAGCGTCAGGTCGAACAACTGCATCCGGGGCTGGTCCGCGCGCAGCCGCGGAACTTCGGGCGTCGCGCGGCGCACGGCGAGCGGCGGTCGAGGCGGCGACGGCTTCGTGATGAGCGGTTCGTCGTCGGGGATGCGGCTGCCAAAGAGTGGCAGATCGGTTAACGTGGCGGGCCCCGAGGCCGCCGCCGTGCCGGCCGGTCGCGGATGGGACCCGGCCAGTGCCTTCTCGTCGAGAAGCGCGCGATCGGCAACGAGCGATAAATCCGCAGGTAATTCGACGCGGCTCGCTTCAGTTCGTATCGGGAGGTCAGGATCCAGATCGCCGGCGGGGCTGGACAATGAAAAGTCGTATCCGCAATTGCGGCACCGATTGACCGGTTCGAACCCGAGATAGCCGCACTTAGGACACTTCATACGCTGGCGGCCGCATTGGGGCTCAGTCGGACCGGTTCAGCAGGTTGCGCGCCGAGCTCGAGCCGGTCCAGCCGGCCCAGCACCGCCAGCGCTTCTTCAGAGGGTGCGCCCCCGTCGATGGCCGCGGTGAGCAGGCGACGCGCTTCCGCAGCATCGCCGCGATGAAACGCCGCGACGCCCTGCTGCAGCAACTCTTCCGACTCGCGCTGCCGTTCCGCGAGCGCGCTGCGCGCCCGCTCGATGTAGGCGCGCGCACGCGGGTGATCGCGATCGAAAAAGAACGCCCGCGTCCACACATCAATGGCCTGCTCGTAGCGCCCGGCAAAATAGTGATCCAGACCGACAAGGAGGAGTTGTTCGATCTTGTCGTCCGATACGGCATCGTGCGTGTGCCGGCCGTCGATCGGCTGTGGTTCAGGCATGAAAACGGCGCATTATAACATCTACGAGATTGCAGATTTCAGATTGCAGATTTCAGATTGAGAGGTGGATTGCCGATTGCGGGTTGCCGGCCGCTGAGAGCCCTTGCGACAACTTGAATTGCTGACTCGGTTCGGTTCTCGACTCGCCACCCATCCTATATCCCGATCCCGGAATGCCCATCCCAATCTACAATCCAATCTGAAATCTGAAATCTGAAATCTACAATTTCATGGCTCTGATCGAGTGTATCCCGAATGTGAGCGAAGGCCGCCGCGACGAGGTGATCGCCCGGATGGCGGACGTCGTCCGTTCGACCGGTGGTGTCCAGCTCCTCGATGTGTCGTCTGACGCATCGCACAACCGGTCGGTGTTCACGTTCGCGGGCACCCCGGATGGAGTCGAGCAGGCGGTGCTCGCGTTGTTCGAGCGCGCCGTCGCGGACATCGATTTGCGCACGCATCGTGGCGAGCATCCCCGCATGGGAGCCGTGGACGTCGTCCCCTTCGTGCCAATCGAGGGCGTCGCGATGGCCGATTGCGTTGCGCTGGCGAAGCGTGTCGGCGCGACGATTGCCGAACGGCTCCATGTGCCGGTCTACCTGTACGAAGAAGCCTCGAGCAATCCGCTGCGGAAAAACCTCGAAGACATCCGACGCGGCGAGTTCGAGGGGCTCGCGGCGAAGATGGCCGCCACCGGGTGGGCGCCCGATTTCGGCGCGGCCGCGCCGCATCCGAGCGCCGGCGCGTCGGTGATCGGTGCACGGATGGCCCTCGTCGCCTACAACATCAACCTCGCGACCGATCGCCTCGACGTGGCGAAGAAGATTGCCGCGGCCATTCGTCACAGCAGCGGCGGGTACCGCTTCGTAAAGGCGGCCGGCTTCAAGCTGGAACCGCGCGGCATCGTGCAGGTGTCGATGAACCTGACGAACTACGAGAAAACGCCGATCTTCCGCGTGTTCGAAACCGTGAAGCGCGAGGCGGCGCGCTATGGTGTGGCCGTGCTCGAAAGCGAGATCGTCGGACTGGTCCCGTCCGCAGCGCTGAATGCGGCGGCGGAATTCTACCTGCAGATAGAAGGATTCAAACCAGACCAGGTGTTGGAGAACAAACTGCGAACTCTCAACTTTCAAGTCTCAAGTCTCAAGTCTCAAGTCTCAAAATGTGAACGCTCAGCCTTGAGAGTTGAGCGTTGAGAGTTGAGCGTTTACACAGCTTCCGGCTCTTCGTCCGCGCGGCGCGATTGCGCGATGCCGAACGCCTTCATCTTCCGATAGAGGTTGCTCCGCTCCACCCCCAGCACCTCGGCCGTTCGCGACATGTTGCCCTGCTGCTCGGCCAGCGTCCGTAGAATGAGATCCCGCTCGAACTGGTCCCGCGCTTCGTGCAGCGTCTGCCGTTCAGCGTGGAGCTCTGTCACTTGCGGGTGCGCCACGCCGCTCGAATCGAGGAAGCTGAGATCGGGTGACGAAATCAGGTCGCCGGGTACCATGATCACCAGGCGCTCGATCACGTTGCGCAGTTCACGCACGTTCCCAGGCCAGGCATACTGCTGCAACACGTTGACGGCCCCCCGATCGAAGCTCTTCACCCGGCGGCCGTACTCGCGCGCGAATTCGGCCATGAAATGGTCGGCCAGCAGCGGGATGTCTTCCTGGCGCTCGCGCAGCGGTGGAACGAAAATCGGAATCACGTTCAGACGGAAATACAGATCCTCACGAAAACGGCCCGCCCGAATCTCAGCCTGCAGATCCTTGTTGGTGGCGGCCAGTACCCGCGCATCGACCTTGATCCGGGTCGTCCCGCCCACGGCGTCCATGGTCTGCTCCTGCAGCACCCGGAGCACTTTGGCCTGCGTCTTGAGGCTCATGTCGCCGATTTCGTCGAGAAAGATCGTGCCGCCATCCGCCACTTCGAACTTGCCGCGGCGATCAGCCACGGCCCCGGTGAATGCGCCGCGCACATGGCCGAACAGCTCGCTTTCGATGAGTTCCTCAGGGATCGCCGCGCAATTCACCTCGACGAACGCGCTGGCCCGGCGGCGGCTCAGCGCATGGATCGTCCTGGCGACGAGCTCTTTACCGGTTCCGTTCTCGCCGTAGATCAGCACACGCCCGTTCGTGGGGGCGGCCATCGCGACCTGTTCCTGCAGCTGCCGCATCGCGGAGCTGTCGCCCACCATCGTCTGCGTGCGATCGACGCGGGCGCGGAGGTCTCGGTTCTCCGCTTCGAGCCGGCGCTGACGCAGTGCATTCCGGATGACCAGGACCGTTTTCTCGAGAGACAGCGGCTTCTCGACGAAGTCGAAGGCGCCCATCTTGATCGCGCGGACGGCAGACTCGATGTTGCCGTGGCCCGAAATCAGCACCACCTGGGCATCGACCTGTCGCTCGCGAAGGCGAGCCAGCGTCGCGAGCCCGTCCATCCCCGGCAGCCACACGTCGAGGACGATCAGGTCGACCGCCCCGCGCGTCATCCGCTCGAGACACGCCTCGCCGGACGACACCGCCTCGACCGTGTAGCCTTCGTCGCGAAGCACGCCACCCAGCGCGCTGCGAACGCCCGGCTCGTCGTCCACGACCAGGATGGTGGGCTTCATCGAGACCGTATCCTCCTTGACATCACGATGTCACCGCAGACACGTAACACTGGTTTTCAACCTCCTTCGATTGGCGCCGCCGACGGTTCGCGGGGGCCCTGTCCAGCCCACGAAATGCACCCACCAAAAATGCAACCACGAAGTCACGAAGACACGAAGCACGCACGAAGAATGTACCCAAAGGCTTTCTCCGTGGTTTCGTGTCTTCGTGGCAAAAAATGTAGCAACCACGACCACGCTGAGGTTCGTGTGCTCGGTAGGTTGTCATGACTCAGACGCGCTCCTAGAGAAGGCGTCGCCGTCAGCACGGTAATTCAATTGTAAAACGCGTGCCGCTGGGGGTGTTGGCCCCAACCTCGATAGTCCCGCCATGCTCGGCGATGATACGTCGGACGATCGCCAGGCCAAGCCCGCTGCCACGGCGCTTGGTCGAGTAGTACGGCAGGAAGAGCTTTTCGCGATCAGCTACAGGAATACCTGGCCCGTTATCGCCGACCATCACGCGAACCAGGCTGTTCGCGGCGTCGAGCTGCGTCTCGACGACGATGATGCCGTGACGATTCACGGCCTCGATCGCGTTATCGACAAGGTTGATGATGACGCGCCGGATCTGCTCGGGGTCGAGACGGACGAGCGGAACGCCCGGGCCGAACAGATGCTCGATGCGGACATCGGTAAAGAGTCCGTTATACAGCGCCAGTGTGTCGGTGATGAGCTTCGCCAGGTCAGTCGGCACCGTGCGCGGCGACGGCATGCGCGCAAATTGCGAGAACTCGTCCACCAGCCCTTTGAGCGACTTGACCTCACCGACAATGGTGGTCGTGCACTCTTCGACCAGGGCCTTCGCATGGGCCGGCGCGCCCGAAAAGTGCCGACGCAGACGCTCGGCCGACAGTTGAATCGGCGTCAGCGGGTTCTTGATCTCGTGCGCCAGCCGCCGCGCCACCTCCCGCCAGGCCGCGACCTTCTGCGCGCGGATCAGCGGCGTCACGTCGTCGAACACCAGAACGGCGCCTTCCGACGTGCCGGCGCCGCCCGCCAGCGCGGTGACGACCACGGCCAGGTGCAGTTCCTGACCTTCACGTGCGATGGCGATTTCCTGGACGCCCGGCTCCGTCTTTCCACGGCCGGCGCCGGCGAGCAGTGCACCGATCGCCTGCAAGTCGGGCCGGTCCAGCGCGGCCAGTGCCGGCTGGCCGATGCTGTGCCGATCCAGATTGAGCAGTCGGGCGGCGGCGCTGTTGATGGTGCTGATGGCCCCCGCCGCGTCAACCGAGACCACGCCCGTCGTGATTCGCTCGAGAATGGTTTCGATATAGCGGCGCCGCCCCTCCACTTCCTGGTGCTTCCGTTCGAGCTCCACCGTGGACCGTTCAACCTTTCGCCGGCTCGCCGCGAGCTCACTGGCCATGGTGTTGAACGCGACCACGAGCGCGCCGAACTCGTCGTGGCTCTGCGGCTCGACGCGCTGGTCCAGCCGGCCGGCGCCGATCTCGCGCGCCGCCGCCGCGAGACGCTGGACCGGTCCGGTAATGCGTTTCGTCATGTACAGGCCCATCCACGTGGCGCTGACCAGAATCATCAGCGTGACCATGAGGAAGAACGAGAGGTACACGCCCGCGAGCGGCCGGCGCAGGACCCGCAGCTGGTTGTACTTCTCGAACGCCTGCGTCATTCCGCGCGCGCGGGCCGCGTAGTCACTGGTCAGATAGTCGGTTGCGACTACGACGCCGATGGCGTGGCCGTCACGTGCATGGATGACGGCGGCAGCGTGCAGGAGATCGCCGGATGTGGCAAGGGTCTCGATCGAATCAGCCTCCGACCCGCCGTTGAACGCCTGGGCCGCCAGCCGGTCGGCCGCCGTGGGATTGTAGCCGGCTCGCAATGCCGGTACGGCCACGTCCACCACTCGATCGAGGCGCGGCAACGATCGATTCGATGGCGTCGCTCTGTAGATTTCGATCATCTGAATCCGCTGCTGCGTGACGTCGGGCGCGAGCAGTTCGCGAATCGGGCGCACGTCTGACGCGGTCAGGTCGGTGCTCGCCAGGGCTCGCGCGATGCGCAAGGCGTGGTTGTGCACGAGCATCTGCCGCTCGTGGTAGTAATCGCCGGCGATTTTGTTCGCCGACGACAGAATCTCGTCCATCGGCGTATTGAACCAGCGGTCCATGCTGGTGCGAATCAGCTCGCTGCCGACCAGCAGCACGAGCACGGCCGGAACGAACGTGTTGGCGAGCAGCAGCAGGACGAGCTTCGCCCGAAACCTGGCGAATGGCAGCGCCCTCCGGCGTTCGACCACCAGCTTGACGATGTTGCGAGCCAGAACGAAGCCGAGCGCGACGAGCATGGTGAGATCGCCCGCCAGCAGCGCATACAGAACGACCTCGCTCAGGAAGTCGGGTGAGAAGCGGGAGGAGCCGTTGGCGAGTGCGAGGAGTGCAGCCAGCACGGCCAGCA
>QHWF01000339.1 GCA_003222455.1 Acidobacteriota bacterium | reverse complement strand
GACGACATCGACGGCGTTCAGCTGCGGCAATGCCTCCGCCTCGATCATCGACTTGAGGGTGCCATCTGCGACGAGTGGATATGTCGACGCTCCGGCGCCCACGATGAGACTACGAAAGAGCTCTGGGCGCGCGAGTGCGGCAAAGAGGACCGACGGCGATCCAATGTCGAGTCCAACGGCGTGGACAGACTTCAGCCCAAACGCATCGAGCGCCTTCGCGATGAACTCGCCCATCGTCTGCGGCGCGAAGAGGTCGTCGCGGGCCTCCGACCGCCCGAAGCCGGGAAGGTCGAACGCGAACACCTCAAATTGCTTCGTGAGCCCGCACCATACGGGAGCGAACGCAAAGATGCTCTCCGGCCACGGGCTGAAGAGCACAAGTTTCTCGTCGCCCTTCCCGTTCGTCGCGAAACGGATCTTGAGTCCGTCGATGGTCCGCCATGCGACGTCGAACGGCTGCCGCTCTTGAAGGATTTCCTTGCTCACGGTACTCATGTCTATGTCGGCGTCCCGAGCCGGCGCACGTCTCGATATCGATAACAGTCGATTAAGTGATCGTTGACCATGCCGACCGCTTGCATGTGTGCGTAGATGACCGTCGATCCAACAAAGCTAAAACCGCGGCGCTTGAGTTCGCGGCTGAACGCGTCCGATTCGGCGGTCGTTGCGGGAATCTGACCCGGAGAATTCCACCGATTCTGCCGCGGCCGGCCATCGACGAATTGCCAGCAATAAGCGTCGAAGCTCCCGTATTCTTTCTGCACGGCCAGAAACGCTCGCGCATTCTTCACCGCAGCGGCGATCTTCAGCCGGTTTCGGATGATCCCTGGCTCGGCGGTCAGCTTGTCAATCCGAGCCGCCGAATATCGCGCGACTTTCTCCGGATCGAACTGGCTGAATGCGCGGCGGTAGCCGTCGCGTTTCTTGAGCACGATCGACCAGCTCAGACCTGCCTGCGCCGCTTCGAGAACGAGGAATTCGAAATGGGTACGGTCATCGTGGGTTGGCACACCCCACTCCCGATCGTGATAGTCGCGCATCAGCTGATCGTCGCCGTTGACCCAGGAACACCGTTTAGGCTGCGCACCCGGCATGTCGTCGCACTCACCGCTTGGCTGGCGCCAGTGCGGCAAATTCCTCGCGACCGTACGCCGTGCCGGCGATGCCCCAGCCGCCTTCGGCCGCTTCGGTGAGCAGCACCCACGTGCGCTTGGCTTGAGACGGGTCACCGCAGACGTCCGCGAGAATTGCGGTCACATCCTGCACGAGTTGCTTCTGACCACTCCTGGTGAGTGCGGCCGGCGGCGTGACGATTTGAACGCGGATGGTACGCGCAGACGCTTGAGCCGCAGTCTGGATCGCCGAGGGATCCATCCGATGAATGAACGCGGCCGTGTTTTCCAGATGGAACGGGCCGGGAGCGCTTACGCCTTCAGCCCGCAAGACCGCTCGCGTAAGGTCCTCGCCGATCCGGCGCTCGGTTCCGGACGGCAGCAGATCGCTGGGCGCGTACACGTCAATCATCGGCATCGTCGTACCCCTTTCAACCGTCACACTGTTGCGGATGCTCCTCGAACAGCCCTTGCCGCCTCACGGATCACGTCGATCACGAACGCAGGTTGCGACAGCATCGCAACGTGACTGCTGTCGACGGCTTTAGTAGTTGCTCCCATGCGCTTCGCCAGGAAGCGCTGCAGGTCCGGCTGAACCGTCCGGTCGTTGTTGGCCACGATGTACCAGGACGGCTTCGACTTCCAAGCGATGCCGGGGGCGTTCCGGCTGAACAGGTCGGCAGCCGGCGTATAGTGGGTCGCCCAGACGACCTGTTGCTCTTGTGGGGAAAGATCTCCCGCGAAGCACACGACGCCTTCCGGCCGCATCCAGATGCGCCCGTCCGCGACATCGACGTACTTGAACACGTCTGTGACCGGAAACTTCTCCTGCTGGCTCTGCGATGTCTCGCCTGCATCGTTCGCAAGCGCCGCGACGTAGACGAGCCCGACGACGCGGTCATCCGTACCCGCTGCCGTGATGACACTGCCGCCGTAGGAGTGGCCGACGAGGATGGCCGGGCTGCCGACCCGCCCGAGCGTCCGTTTTACCATGGCGACATCGCCTTCGGGGGTGTCGAGGCCATATTGCGCGGCCATCACCTCGTACCCCTCGGCCTGAAGCTGCGGGATCACCTTGCTGAAGCTTGAGCCATCTGCCCAGATCCCGTGGCAGAAGACGATGCTCGGTTTGGTCGGCATAGATGCTCCTTTCTCATTCGGTGTTCGCACGTTCAACTTGCGCCGGACTCTCTGGCCATCCACTCGCGAATAAACGGGGCACAGTGCTGCAGGACGATGCCGTCGCGTTCGGCAGCCACGAGAAAACGAACCGCGTCGATGTCCGTCTTCGACGATTCAGACTTCCGCGAATCCACCATCTGCAAAGGTTCAGAACCGGTGACCAAGCGCTTCTCGGCCGACAAGAGAATCCCAACTGAGGCCATCATCGTTAGGCGCTTTTCTTTTCCGTCCCGAGGAGCGTGCCCAAGGCGTCCGGCCAATTCCTCTCGAAGTCAGGGTCCTGCTGCAGTCCGCGCTCCAATACCGCTTGTATTCGCCGCTGCGCTTCGGGCCATGTCAGCGCGGTTCCAAAGGAAACGATAGCGTCGAGCAGTCGGTCGGCCGACGGCAGCGAGACCTGATTGACGAGACGCTTCGCGGCGGCCAGGGCGGCGCGGTCGAAGGACGCGATCCTCCGCGCGAGTGTGTCGACGAAGTCGTCGAGTTCGGCGTCCGGAAGTGCCCGGTTGACGTAACCGTATCGTTCTGCCGTGTCGCCATCGAAGTCGTTCGCGCTGAGAACGATTTCGAGCGCACGGCCGCGGCCGACCAACTGTGGAAGGCGTTCGGTACCGCCTCCGCCGGGATGCAGTCCGACGCCCACCTCGGGATGGCCAAGTCTCAGGTTCTCGCGCGACGCGAAGCGCATGTCGCAAGCGAGGACGAACTCGCTGCTGACGCCTCGGACGCAGCCTCGGATCTTTGCAACGCTCACCACCGGGGACTTCGTCAGGCGAACGAACGTGTCCAGCAGAATGGGAAGACCGGAAGCCCCCACAGCTGTGGTGATGTTCCCCACCTTGCCGGTCAGATCAAAGTGCGCCAGGTAGAAGTCCGGGATTGCGCTCTCGAAGACAACGACGCGCAGGCTCTGGCTGTTGTCCATCCGCACCAGCAGATCCTGAAGTGACAGGAAGACATCAGCGTCGACGACGTTGAAGGGTGGGTAGTCGAAGACGACTCTCCAGTACCCGGGCGATTCCCCAATCACCTCAATGGGCGCCGGATTCGTTGCGGCCATCGTTCATCCTCCTCGGATTTCAATCGACGGGGACGGTAACCGACCTCTCGAGAGCTTCGACAGTGAATTCAAGTCAAACGCCGCGAGCGCCAGGTTGAAAGCCTCCGTGTGGGCTCGGACTACGTCCTCTACGGTCACTTATCCCGCCCGGCAGCCGCTTCTTCGATCACCTTCGCAACTTCGTTCGGGTGGGACAGCATGGCGACATGGCTCGAAGGCAGAACAGTCGTCCTTGCC
>QHWF01000338.1 GCA_003222455.1 Acidobacteriota bacterium | reverse complement strand
GATGCCGAGCCCGAGCTGACGCGCGATGGAGAACCCGCCATTGAGGTTCTTCGGCGGCGGCGCCATCGGCGCCGGCGGAACGACGGGACCGACGGGCGGCAGGTCCACCACTCTTGCCTTCAATTCTCCTGTGCCCGTCGACACCGGGCCTTTCATCGACGGAATCTGCGGCTCCGTTGCGGGCGGAATCTGCCGTGGCTCCTTTGCGGCCGCTGCGGCGCTCAGCGGCCGAACACAGTCGATGACCAGGCGATACGGACCATACAACGGATACACGCTGTAGCTCGTCACGCCCGCCGCTTCGAGGACGACTCGTGTCGTGTTGTTCGGATGGCGTCCGACCCTGACTTGATGGACGACCTCGCCGTCGCCGTCGAAGCGCAGCGTCTGGTCGAGCAATCCGGGCGCCGCGCGTGTGCCGGGCAGATCCACGAACACACGAGCGGGGTTCGCGATGCGCTCGTCGTGAAACGGCACCTCGCCGTCAATCTCGATCGTCACGCGAACGGCGTCGGGCAGCACCGCCCGGCGGATGTCTTTGATCGTCGCCAGCTTCGAAGCGCGCCGGCCCGGGCGCTGTCCGGTACGTTCCTCGCCGGCCGGCGCGATCGAGCCGGCGGTCGCCGCCTCCACGCCCGCCGTGCCCGTCTCCGCATCCGTCGATCGCGCTTCGTCGCCTGGCGGCGATGCCGGGTTCGCACCGGCGCGCGCGAGCGCGGCCGGGACTTTCGATGCCAGGCTGCTGTTCACGTACACGGTCGCCAGCTTCCGCAACAGCCGCGTGCCGCTGTTCCGGTCCTGTTGCTGGCGGAACTTCGCGAAGGCGTCGAGTGCCAGCGTACCCGCCTGCCACAGCGCGTTGTCGCTGTATCCGCTCGTCGAGTGGCGCTTGACCACCGCTTCGTACGCTGCGACCACGCTGCGGACGTCGGCCAGGACCGAGGCCGGAGCATCAGGATTGGACAGCGCCGTGCGCACGGTCTTCTCGCGCGCGAGCGCGTCGGTGTACATCGTTCGCGCCGGCGGCGCCGCGTACGCGGCTGAGGCCGCCAGCGCGACGCACAGAAAGATTCGTATGACCATGTCCTCCCATGCCGGACGAGGGAACGCAAAGGCCGCGAAGGCCGCAAAGAAAATACTGTACGGTCCTCCTTTGCGCCCTCTGCGCCCTTTGCGTTCAATCGTGACGTCGCTATCGCAGCTGCGCATCGACTTCGTCGAAGTAGCCCTTGTCAACGAGGACCTCGCGCGGTTTTCCGCCGGTCGCTGGCGACACCAGGCCTTCCATCTCCATCATGTCCACCAGTCGCGCCGCGCGGCTGAAGCCGATGCGCAGGCGGCGCTGCAGATACGAGATCGACGCCTGCCCGCTCTGGACGACGAGGCGCGCCGCCTCGTCGTACAGATCGTCCTTCTCCATCTCGAGCGCATCGGAGGCCGGCTTGTCTTCCGCGGTAATCGTCTCGTCGTAGGTCGGCCGCCCTTGTTTGCGCAGATAGCTGGCCAGGCGTGCGCTCTCCTGCTCGGAGATGTACGGCCCGTGCAGACGGATGAACCGCGACGTAGCGGGCGGCAGGAAGAGCAGGTCGCCCCTGCCGAGCAGTTGCTCGGCGCCGTTGCCGTCCAGGATGGTGCGGGAGTCGATCTTCGACGCCACACGGAACGCGATCCGCGCCGGCAGATTGGCCTTGATCAAGCCGGTGATCACGTCCACCGAGGGGCGCTGGGTGGCCAGAATGAGATGGATGCCGACGGCGCGCGCCATCTGCGCGAGCCGCGCGATCGATTCCTCGACTTCGTTGCTGGCCACCATCATCAGATCCGCGAGCTCGTCGATCACGACCACGATGAAGGGCAGCGGTCGCGGCTCCTCGCCGTCGGCCGGCGTGCGCTTGTCCGCGATGGCCTGACGCATGTTCCGGTTGTACTGCTCGATGTTCCGGACCCCTTCGGCGGCGAGCGTCTTGTATCGCTCTTCCATTTCGCGCACGGCCCAGCGCAGGGCGTTGGCCGCCTGCTTCGGATCGACCACGACCGGTGTCAGCAGATGCGGGATCTCGTCGTACATGCCGAGCTCGAGGCGCTTCGGGTCGATCAGGATGAGGCGCACGTCGTCTGGCGTCGCGCGATAGAGAATGCTGGTGAGCATCCCGTTGAGGCCGACCGACTTGCCCGCGCCCGTCGACCCCGCGATCAGCAGATGCGGCATCGCCGCAAGATCCGCGACGTACGGCTCACCGTGAATGGTCTTGCCGAGCGCGACGGAAAGCTTCGAGGTGGACCGGCGATACACCTCCGATTCGAGCAGCTCGCGCAGCGAGATTTGCTCGCGGTTGTTATTGGGGATCTGCAGGCCGACAGTCGACTTGCCGGGAATGCGGTCGATGAGGACCGATTCCGCCTGCATCGCGAGGCACAGGTCGTCGGCAAGCCCGGTCACCCTGGAATACTTGACGCCGGCGTCGGGCTTGAACTCATACGTGGTCACGACGGGGCCCGGATGAATCTGGACCACCGATCCCTCGACGGAGAACTCGCGGCATTTCTCTTCGAGCAGCCGCGCGCTGTCCATCAGCTCGCGTTCGTCGATCTTCCGCTCGGTCTTCGGCGCGTCGAGGAGGGCCAGCGGCGGCAGCGTGTAATCGCCCTTGCGGCGTTCCGCCGGCGCCTTGGACGAGGGCTCGAGATCCGCCGCCGGCGCCGGCGTGGGCACAGTCACTTGCGGCCGCCGCGGAGGCGCGTCCTCGAGGTCCGATCGGCTGACGCTTCGCGTGTCTTCGCGCTCCGTCCGGCTGAAGCCTCGCGCTCCATCGGTCTCCCGGAGCTCGCCGCGGCTGGGGCCACGCGCGCCATCGGCGTCGCGGAGCTCGCCTCGACTGAGGCCTCGCGCTCCATCCGCATCGGTCCGGCTGGAGCGTGAGCCTTTCACCCAGCGGCGATCGCCATCGTCTGACGGCGCAGCGGCCGTGACCGGCTTTTTGATGTCGGGCGGCGCACTCTGCTTCATGTGCTTCGCAATCACCTCGCGGCGTTGCTGCTCGCGGCGTCGTTCCTCGCGCCATTCGCGGAAGACGTCGAGGCCGCGACGAGCGCCGGTGCCGGTGACCGCGATCAAGGCACGGAAGAAGCGTCCGAAGGAAAACTGCGTCGAGAGGATGATCGCGAGGAAGATGAACGTCAGGATGACGATCAGCGAGCCGGTGCGATTCAGGTACTCGGACAGCTGGCCGGCGACGAGCTCCCCGGCATAGCCGCCCGCCCGGAACGGCTTGCCCGACACGTCGACCGTGCGGAACACCAGACTGAGAAATGCGCTGACGCCCGCAATCAGGAATCCGGCGCCCGTGACTTTGGTGGCCGCGGCGTCGAGGTTCCGGCACCAGAAATAGTTCCAGCCGGTGATGACCAGGACCGCAGGAATGAGATACGACGCGTAACCAAAGACCTGGAACGAGAGCTCGGCGAGAAACGCGCCGATGCGGCCGGCGAAGTTCGCCGGCGCCGCGTGCGATCCGGTGCTGAAGAACCACACGGGGTCGGCCGGTTCGTAGCTGGCCAGCGAGATGATCCAGATGAGGGCGGCGGCAAACAGCAGCACGCCGGCGAATTCGCTGACACGACGCGAGACGGTCGATGCCACGGGTCAGATCTCCATGATGACGGGGAGCACGAACGGCCGCCGCCCCGAGCGCTTGCGGAAGAAGCGGCGCAGCTCGACGCGAAGCTTTTCCTTGATCAATCCCTGATCGGTGCGTTCCTCCACGCTGGCGCGCTCGAACACGTCGACGAGGACGCGCGCGCCGTCGGCGAGCAGCGTCGCGCGTTCCTCCATGACGAAGCCGCGGGTGATGATGTCGGGCACCCCTTCGAGCGTGCCGGATTGTTTGTTGATGGCGACCACCGGCACCACCAGACCGTCTTCGGCCAGATGACGGCGATCGCGCAGGACTTCGTCTCCGACCTCGCCGGTCCGCGTGTCGTCGATCAACACGCGGCCGACCGGGGCTTTCCCGGCAATCCGCCCGGCGTCGCCTTCGAACACCACGACGTCGCCGTCTTCCGCCAGCAGAATCTCCGGCCGCGGATCGCGCCCCGCGAACACACGCCTGGCCACGCGCGCATGCTGCGACAGCTGACGATACTCGCCGTGGATGGGCACGAAATAGCGCGGCCGCACGAGCGAGAGCATCAGCTTCAGCTCTTCGTCGCTCCCATGGCCGGAGACGTGCACGTGCTTGATCCCCTCGTGAATGACGTCCGCGCCGCGCCGCGCGAGATGATTGATCACGCGGCCGATCGCTCTCTCGTTCCCGGGAATCGACCGCGCGGAGATCACGACCGTGTCGTCTTCACCGACCTTGACGTAGCGGTGATCGTTGATCGCGATCCGCGAGAGTGCCGACCTCGGCTCGCCCTGCGTGCCGGTGCTGAGGCACAGCACGTCCTGGGCCGGGTAGTTCGCGATATCCGAATCGCGGATCTGCACGCCGGCAGGAATCCGCAGGTAGCCCAGGCGCTGAGCGATTTCGGAGTTCTGCATCATCCCGCGGCCGACGAACGCCACCTTGCGATCGAACTGCGTCGCCAGATCCACGAGGATCTGCATGCGGTAGATGCTCGACGCGAATGCCGCCACGATCAACTTGCCCGTCGCGCTGGTGAAGATCTCCTCGAAGGCTTCGATGACCTCGCGCTCCGACCCGGTGAACCCGCGGCGGTCGATGTTGGTGCTGTCGGCGAACAGCGCGAGGACGCCCGACGTGCCGAGCTCGGCAAACCGATGCACATCGAAGTGTTCGCCGTCAATCGGCGTCTGGTCGATCTTGAAGTCGCCGGTGTGGACGATGACGCCGGCGGGCGTATGGATGGCCAGCGCCACGCAGTCGGGAATGCTGTGCGTGACGCGGATGAACTCGACCGTGAA
>QHWF01000322.1 GCA_003222455.1 Acidobacteriota bacterium | reverse complement strand
AGCAGTTGGCCAATCGTGTTGACGGAGATGACGGCGCCCCCGGGGGACACGCCCGACTCTCCCCTCTTCGTGAGCGCCAACACGAGCTCCACGATCAACACGGCCGCCAGCAGCGTGCCGAAACGCCTCGGCCCCGGCCGCATGAGCGGATGCGTGTGCTCGTCGTACACCGTCTCTTCGTGCGGCGCGTTCAGCAGCATGACCACGAACAGGAACAAGACCATGATCGCGCCGGCATACACGATGATCTGGATGACGGCAACGAACGGCGCGTCGAGCAGCACGTACAGCCCCGAGAGCGCACCGAACGACGCAATCAACAGCAGTACGCTGTAGATTGGATTTCGCTGGGCGATGACCAGCAGCGACGCCAGCACCGAAATTGCGGCGAAGACGTAAAAGAGCGCCATCTCAGCCATATCAGATGTCAATCGCCGTCCGGTCCGCCTGAAGGTGGACACTAGCCGACGTCACGAGTAAAGTCCGCCTGAAGGCGGACACCACGAATCTGCTAGTCCTCACCCGTGGTGTCCGGCTTCAGCCGGACCGCACAATCCGCATCGGTAGTGTCCGGCTTCAGCCGGACATCACAATCCGAAATACAGCACCGCGGCCGCCGTGACGAGCAGATTGACCACCGCCGCCGGCAGCAGCACCTTCCAGCCGAACCGCATCAACTGGTCGTACCGATAGCGCGGCAGCGTCCATCGCATCCACACGTAGAAGAACAGAATCGCGCCAACCTTCAGCAGGAACCAGATCCAGCCGAGCGACTCCGGCAGGAGCGGGCCGTGCCAGCCGCCCAGGAAGAGATCCGTCGCGACTGCCGACACCGTGACCATGTTGATGTACTCCGCGAGGAAGAACATCGCGAAGCTCATGCTGCTGTACTCGGTGTGGTAGCCGGCGACGAGCTCCTGCTCGGCCTCGGGAAAATCAAACGGCGCGCGGTTCGTCTCCGCGATCCCCGCGATCATGTAGATGATGAAACCGAACGGCTGATAAAAGACGAACCATCGCGGGATGAAACCGAGCCATGTCCCCGCCTGCCGGTTGACGATGTCGGCGAGCGACAGCGAGTTGCCGATGACGAGCACGCCCGCAAGCGCGAGCCCGTACGACAGCTCGTAGCTGATCATCTGTGCCGACGAGCGCAGCCCGCCGAGCAGCGAGTACTTGCTGTTCGAGCTCCAGCCCGCCAGCACGATGCCGTACACGCTCATCGACGCGATCGCGAACACGACCAGGATCGCGACGTTGACGTCGGCGACCTGCAGCCGCAATCCCTGCGGCAGCAGCCCGCCCAATGTGGTGTCCGCGCCGAACGGCACGACGGCGAACGCGGCGAACGCACATGTCGCCGCAATCATCGGGGCGAGCGCAAAGAGGAACGCGTCGGCCGCACGCGGCCGCAACTCCTCCTTGAACATCAGCTTGACCACGTCGGCGAGCGGCTGCAGCAGTCCCTTGTACCCGACCAGATAGGGTCCGAAGCGTTGCTGGAGGAGCGCCGCCACTTTACGCTCGACGTACACCATGACGGCGGCCGAGCTGAGCAGCATCACGAACACGAAAAGCGTCAGCCCGATCTGGGCCAGCAGAAGTGGTGTCATCCAGAGCCGCCTACCGCGGAGGACGCGGAGGACGCGGAGGTTCGATCCTGAACACGAGCAGGATTTTCCCTCCTGTCCGCCGTGTCCTCCGTGGTGGGATTGTCATTGTTAGTCGGCCGCACTCCTAGTGAGCCCCGACCGGCTGCCGCGCCCGCCACGCCGCGGGCAGCGTGCACCGCCGTTCCGTGATGTGCGCTTCGTACTCGTGCCGGAAATGCTTCAGCGTCGTCAACACGGGCGTGACCGCCGCGTCGCCGAAGGCGCAGAGCGTCTTGCCGGCAATGTTCCCCGAAACGTTCTGCAGCACCTCCAGATCCCGCGGCTGCCCGTCACCTTGCTCGATCCGGTGGAGGATCTTGTAGAGCCAATCCGTGCCTTCGCGACACGGCGTGCACTTCCCGCACGACTCGTGCCGATAGAAGTGCAGCAGATTTTCAGCGAGCCACACCATGCACGTCGTGTCGTCGAGGACGACGATGGCCGCGGATCCCAGAAGCGAGCCGGCTTTTTGAATGGCGTCGAAGCTCGCCTGGGTGTCGAGCTGGGACGGCAGGAGGATCGGCACGGACGATCCGCCGGGAATCACGGCCTTGAGCGTTCGCCCCTCGCGCACGCCGCCCGCGTACCCGTCGATCAGCTCGCGCAGCGTGATGCTCATCGACGCTTCGTAGACACCCGGTCGCCGCACGTGGCCGCTCACGCAGTACAGCTTCGGCCCGCCGTTCTTTTCCGGGCCGAGCGCGGCGTACCACTCCGCTCCCTTCGCGACGATGAGGGGGACGTTGCACAACGTTTCGACGTTGTTGACCGCCGTCGGCTTGCCATACAGACCGACGAGGGCCGGAAATGGCGGCTTGTTGCGCGGCTGGGCGCGCTTGCCTTCCAGCGACTCGAGGAGCGCCGTCTCCTCGCCCGCCTCGTACGCGCCGGCGCCCCGGTGCACGTACACGTCGCAATCAAAGCCCGACCCGAGGATGTTCCTGCCGAGGAACCCGCGCGCATAGGCCTCGTCGATCGCGCGCTCGAGGACGTGCTGCACGTGCAGGAACTCGCCGCGGATGTAGATGTAGGCGATCCTCGCACCAATCGCGTAACAGCCGATCGCACATCCTTCGATCAGCAGGTGCGGGTTGCGCTCCATCAGCAGATGGTCCTTGAACGTCCCGGGCTCGCTCTCGTCCGCGTTGCAGGCGAGGTACCGCGGCTCGATCTTCTTGTCCACGAACTGCCATTTCATGCCGGTCGGGAACCCGGCGCCGCCGCGGCCGCGCAGGCCCGACGCTTTCACCATGTCGATAATCTGATCCGGCCGGTGCGCCAGTGCCTTCTTCAGCGCGTCGTATCCCTCGTGCTGGACATAGAAATCGAGCGTGAAGGCATTCGGCTCGCGGACGTGCTTGATGAGAATGGGATCCATGTCGGATTACGGCTCTTCACGAAGACACGAAGAATACGAAGAGTCACGAAGAATGTTCTGTACAAGAAGTGCTTCGTGATCTTCGTGTTCGTTCGTGTCTTCGTGAAAGCCCGTCATCGGTTTCCGGCCTCTACCGCGTGATGGCACCCGCTCACCGCCGCCTCACCACGGACGCGAAGGTCGTCGATCAGGTTGGCGGCCTCCTCCGGCTTCAGACACTCGTGCCACGCGTCGTTCACCATGACCACCGGCGCCCGATCGCAGGCGCCAAGGCATTCCACTTCCACGAGCGTGAACGTTCCGGTGGGATCCGTTGTCCCCGGCTCCAGCCCCAGCTTCGCCACGAGCTCCTCGGTGACTCGCTCGGCGCCGTTCAGCGCGCACGACAGGGTGCGGCAGACCTGCACGACGTACTTCCCGACCGGCCTGGTGTAGAACATCGTGTAGAACGACACGACATCCTCGACATCTGCGCGCGTGATGCCGAGCAGCTCGGCGCAATGCCGGATGGCGTTCGCGCTGATGTATCCCTGCTGACTCTGCGCGAGATACAACGCCGGGAGCACGGCCGAGCGGCGGCGATCGGGCGGATAGCGCTTGACGAGCTCGTCGAACCTCGCGCGGTTCTCCGGGGTGTAGACAAACGGCGGCCCCTCGTCTTCGAGCTTCCGTTCCGACCTGTGGAAGGTGGCGTCGTACGCCATCTTCGGATGGAAGCTCACCGGTCCACGTCTCCCATGACGACGTCGATCGACCCGATGACGGCGATCACGTCCGCGATGAGGCCGCCGCCGATCATGGTGGCGAGGGCCTGGCACGCCAGCAGCGACGGCGCGCGCGATTTCACCCGCCACGGCCGGTTCGTTCCGTCCGACACCACGTAGAAGCCGTGTTCGCCGCGGGGCCCCTCGACGGGGACATAGGCTTCGCCGGCCGGCACCGTAAATCCCTGCGAGTAGATCAGAAAGTGCTGAATCAGCGCTTCCATTTCGGTGTACACGCGATCCTTGGGCGGCGGGGTGATCCGCGGATCGTCGATCGCAAACGGCCCCGCCGGCGCAATGCGCTCGAGCGCCTGACGGCAGATTTTCACGCTCTCCCGCATTTCGGCCACCCGCACGACATATCGGGCGTAGACGTCGCCCTCGGCCCGCGTCGGCACGGCGAACTCGTAGGTGTCGTAGCCGAGGTACGGAAACACCTTGCGCACGTCGTAGTCGACGCCGCTGGCGCGGGCGATGGGACCGACGAGGCTGTACGCGACCGCGTTCTCTTTCGAGATGCGCCCGACGCCTTTCGTCCGTTTGAGATAAATCTCGTTCCTGGTGAGGAGATCTTCGTATTCGTCCAGCTTCGGCACGAATCGATCGAGAAATGCCCGCACGGCCGCGTGAAAGCCGCGCGGCAGATCCTCGCGCAGGCCGCCGACGCGCATGTAGCTGGGGAACATCCGGAAGCCGGCGAGCATCTCGTTGATGTTCAACAGCAGCTCCCGCTCGCGGAAGCAGTAGAGCATGACCGACACGGCGCCGACTTCCATGCCGTGTGTGCCAAGCCACACGAGATGGCTGTTGATGCGCTGCAGCTCCGCGATCAACACGCGAATATCCTTGGCGCGCGCGGGAACCTCCACCCCGAGCAGCTTCTCCACCGACAGGCAGAACGCCATCGAATTGGACTGCGCGCTCAGGTAATCCATCCGCTCCACGAGCGGGATGACCTGCTGCCACTTCTTCTGCTCGGCCGTCTTTTCGATGCCGGTGTGCAGATAGCCGATGGTGGGTGAGGCCGCCACCACGATTTCGCCGTCGAGCTCGAGGACCAGCCGCAGCACGCCGTGGGTGCTGGGGTGCTGGGGCCCCATGTTGACGGTCATCGTTTCGGTGCGGATATCGGTCATGACTGCTCTGATCTGCAATTCGGGTTTCAGAATTCGGAATTCGAACCGGCATGCCACATTCCGAATTCCTAATTCCGAATTCGTCGATCTCGCTGAAGGCTCTCCCTGAACTCCGCTTCGGTCACCTGCAGCGGCTCGGCATAGCCCGGCGTTTTGTGAATCTGCACGGGATAGTC
>QHWF01000321.1 GCA_003222455.1 Acidobacteriota bacterium | reverse complement strand
CGCTCCTGGTCCGGTTGCGCCGGGCGTTGATGACCATCTAACACCAGGTCTCAGATGATCCGCGCAACGCGGGGTTGCGCGTCCGGCACGGCGTCCGCCTCGTCGCCAGGCGATGTGAGATCGCAGTCGAACAGCACGTCGGCTCCCATCCGGAACACCCGATAGCGCGGCCGGTGGCAGTCGCCGAGCGCGGCGCGCGGCGGCAGACGAATGGCCGGACGGCCGTTTCCAATCAGCAGGGGCGCAATCGCCACGTGAAGACGATCGAGCAGGTTGGCCTCGAGGAACGTCGACACCGTGACACCGCCGCCTTCGACGAACACCCGCGCGCATCCTCGGGCGCGCAGCAGCCGGCCGACCTCGGTGATATCGATCCCGCCTGCAGCGACGTCGGCCACACCCACGACGACCGCGCGGCCGAACGTCCGCTCGCCCGGACGGACCAGCGATTGTGCGCACACATAAATCGAGTCGGCTTCGGCGTCGCTGAACACGCGATGGGACGTGCTGAGACGCCGGCCCGGATCGAGGATGACCCGCAGAGGGTTTGGACCCGGCACGAGTCGTGTCGTCAGTCGCGGGTCGTCGGCAGCGACAGTTCCTGCGCCGACGACAACCGCGTCGCACAACGCCCGCAGCCGATGCGAGTGCAGCACGTTTTCCTGGCCCGTGACCCACCGGGATTCTCCGGCATGAGTGGCAATGAATCCGTCCAGGCTCTGTCCCAGGTGACCGACGGTGATGGGACGCGCCGCCGTGGCGCTGCAGATCGGCAGATAGAGATCGATCACCGCATGTCGTGCGGCGTCGGACGATGGTGCCAACTGCCAGCCGGCATCCGGAACCCAGCAGAGGAGCGCGTCCGGATCGGATGGCGCGACTTCTCGCAGCGTGGCGTCACGGCTTGCGGCAAACGACAGCGCCCGCCTGCCACGCGCGAGCTCTTCTGAAAGCTGCGCGGCGGCCGCGACAATGCCCCAGGCCGCGTCTGCGCAAGCGTCGCTATCGGTCGAGCGTTCAGTGATGTCCGTGATCGGCTGCCACATGCCCGCGTCGATTATAAGGCGTGTAACGGAACGAACTCATGCGATCGAACCAGTGAGAGTGGGCTAGCAGGCTGCTGAAGAACGCAGCCTGAAGTGAAAAACCAAAACGTAAAACTCAAAACCAGGCCTGCATTTCGACTTTTTACTTTTAGGTTTTCAGTTCTCAGTTCAGGTCGGCGCTTTTTTCAGCGACCTGCTAGTCCACGCGCAGAGCCACAATCGGATCCACCATCGTCGCCCTGTGAGCGGGAATGAGGCTCGCGACGAAACCCGCGAGGGCGAGCAGGACGGAGACCGCGACGAACACGACAGGGTCGAGCGGGCTGACCCCGTACAGCAGCTGCGAGAGCGCACGGGTCAGGGCGAACGACACCACGAGGCCGCACGCCGTGCCGCAGCCGACGAGCAGCATGCTGCGGCGCATGACGAGCTGCAGCGTCGCTGCCGCATCGGCGCCGAGCGCCATGCGCACCCCCAGTTCTCGCGTGCGCTCCGTGACCGCGTACGACACCACGCCGTAAATGCCGACCACCGCCAGCAACAGCGCCGATGCGGCAAAAACGGCGAGGAGCACCATGCTGACGCGCGGCAGGAAGACCGACCGCGTCACGACGTCGACCATCGTGCTCGCGTCGAAAATCGGCTGCTCGGCGTCGATGGCCAGCACCTCGCCGCGAATCGATTCCACGAACGGCTGCGGATCCGAAGCGGTCCGCACGACCATCGCCATGCCGTTCAGCGGGTTCTGCCATGCCGGCAGGAACAGCTCGGCGCGAGGCTCGCTGTCCAGACCGTAATGTTTCACGTCGCCGACGATGCCCACGACTTCCGCGCGGCCATGAGGGTTTTTGACCACCCGGCCGATCGGATCCTGTCCGTCGAAGTATCGCCGCGCCATCGTTTCGTTGATGACCATCGCGCCCGGCGAGCCCTGACGATCGCGCTCGTCAATCGTCCGGCCCTTGACGAGCGTCATCTTCATCGTCTCGAAGTAGTTCGGCGAGGCGATGCGGATATCGGCCCGCGGCTCTTCACCGTTTGCCGGCGCCGGCTTGCCCTCGATAGTGAACGGCAGTGCGAAATCGATCCCGACCGGATACATCGGCAGAGCGCTCACCGCGGCCGCCGATTGCACGCCGGGCAGCCTGGAGATCCGCCGCAATGATTCCATGTAGAAGCGGCTGCGATCGAGGCCGGTCTTGTACTTCGCCTGCGGCAGATACACTTGAACCGCCAGCAGATTTCGCGGCTCGAATCCCGGCGATACGCGCATCAGTTGCGCGAAGCTGCGCATCATCAAGCCTGCGGCGACCAGAAGGGTCAACGCCAGCGCAACCTCGACGACGACGAGGCCACTCAGGAGGCGGGTGCCGGATCGGCGCGTGGAGCCCGAGAACGCGTTCACCGTATCGCGCAGGCCGGAGCGAGCGGCCTGTAGGCCGGGAACCAGTCCGAACGCGAGCGCCGTGAACGCCGAGATGCCGACGGCGAACAACAGCACTCCGCCGTCCAGCCGTACATCGTCCATTCGCGGCAGGCTGCCAGCCGGCAGCGTGTGCACGAAGCGAACACCCGCCCAGGCGACGAACAGGCCGAACAGGCAGCCGGCGGCGGCGAGCAGCACGCTCTCAGCCAGGATCTGGCGGGCGAGCCGGATGCGCCCGGCGCCGAGCGCTGCGCGGATAGCGATCTCCGCCCGCCGGCTGGACAATCGAGCCAGCACCAGATTCGCGACGTTCGCGCAGACGATGAGCAACAGGAATCCGACCGCCGCCGAAATCATCAGCAGCGCCGGCCGCACGGTCGTCACGAGCTGTTCGTGCGCCGACACGACACGAGCGCCCCACCCTGCATTGCTGTCAGGGAACGTCGACGCCAGACGGCTCGCGATGAGGGTCATCTCGCGTTGCGCCTGCGCCAGGCCGATGCCGTCCGCCAATCGACCGATGACGCTCAGCGATCGCGCCTTTCTCGAACGGCCGTGTGCGTCGTTCGGATCGAAGGCGAGGGGCGTCCAGACGTCGATCGATCCGCCGGGTGGGAAATCGAACGCGGCGGGCATGATGCCCACGATCGTGTATGGCTGGGCATCGAGCTGAATGGCGCGCCCGATCACCGCCGGCGATCCGCCGAAGTGCCGCTGCCAGAAGGTCTCGCTGAGCACGGCGACACGATCGGCGCCCGGCTGCCCCTCCTCGTCGAGGAACGTCCGGCCAAGCCTGGCGCTTGCGCGAAGGGTCGAAAAGAGGTTCGGCGTGGCGCGCACGCTGGGCGCGTCGAGCGGTTCCCCGGTCCCTGAAAACGCATAGCGGAGCTGGCGGAACGCGGCGAGCGATTCGATGGACCGCGTCTGGGCCTTCCAGTCGCCATAGGTGAGCGGCGCGACGAGATCGCGATTGCCGTCCGGGTTCTGTTCCGACAGGACGACCAGCCGCGACGCGTCCTCGTACGGCAGCTGATTCAGGAGCACTGCTTTGATGACGCTGAAAATGGCGGTATTCGTGCCGATGCCGAGCACCAGCGTGAGAACCGCCACGGTCGTGAACGTGGGCTGGCGGACGAGCGACCGGAAGGCGTAACGGAGCTCACCCATTGACCGCCTCGACGACGTAATCGATCTGATCCGGACTCAGCTCGGGGTACATCGGCAGCGACAGAATCCGCTGCGCCGCCCGCTCGGTGACCGGAAACTCGCCCGCCTTGTATCCGAGGTGGACGCACGCCTCCTGCAGATGGATCGGCACCGGATAGTGAATGCCCGTCTGGATGTTGCGCGCGGTGAGCGATTCCTGCAGGGCGTCGCGGCGATCGGTTTCGATCACGTACAGATGAAAGACGTGCTCGACGTCGGGCAGGGTTGCCGGTGTGTGCACATGTGATGGTAATCGTGACGAATACGCGGCGGCGTGCTGCCGCCGCGCCGCATTCCACGTGTCGAGATGCGGGAGTTTGACCCGGAGAATGGCGGCCTGGAGGGTGTCGAGCCTGGAGTTCGTCCCGACGACGGAGTGGTAATACTTGACTCGCTGGCCGCAGTTGCGCAGCAGGCGCACCTTCTCGGCCACGCGGTCGTCGTTCGTCACCACCATGCCGCCGTCGCCATAGGCGCCGAGATTTTTCGACGGATAGAAGCTGAACGCCGCCGCGTGTCCGAACAGGCCGATGCGCCGGCCCTTGTATCGCGACCCGTGCGCCTGCGCCGCGTCTTCAATCATCACCAGGTTGTGCCGGCGCGCCAGAGCGGTGATCGCGTCGAGATCGGCGGGCTGGCCGTACAGGTGAACGGGGACAATGGCCCGCGTTCGCGGCGTAATCGCCGCCGCGACCGCTGCCGCGTCGAGGTTGTACGACTCGGCACTGGCATCGACGAGCACGGGGCGCGCACCCGCGGCCAGGATAGCCAGGACAGTGGCGATAAACGTGTTCGCGACCGTGATGACTTCGTCGCCCGGTCCGATATCGTGCGCGCGCAAGGCGAGCTCGATGGCGTCGAGGCCGCTGGCGACGCCGATGGCATGCCGGGTGCCGATGTACGTGGCGTACTCGGCCTCGAAGCGCGCGACGGCGGCTCCCAGAATGAAGTCCCCGTGTTCGCAGACCTCGCGGATGGCGGGCTCGATGGAAGCCGCGAGCGCGGCGTGCTGAACGCGCAGATCGACGAATGGTACTCGCGTCGCTGTGATCATTTTCTGATTCCCAATCCAAGATAGACGACCGGCCGGAGAATGCTCCACCAGTCGAAGACGTGGATAGATCTTGGTGACCGGCACCTCGCAATGTCGATAGCCGAGCGTGATCGCTTTCAGCAGGAGATACGGTTCGAGCTCGTAGCGATCCAGCCAGGCCTGCCGCCAGTTGATGCGCCCGTCACGAAGCAGCGCCGTGCGGAACGCACGAAACCCGTTCGTACTTTCGGTCACGCGCTTGCGCGCCGCGATCGAGAACACGACCGGATGGATGACCCGCGTGCCGAGCACACGGTATTTTGGCATGTTGCCGAATCCGCCGCCGCCAAGGTACCGGGAGCCTTGCACGAAGTCTGCCACGCCGCTGACGATCGGCGCGAGGAGCGCCGGAATTTCCAGCGGATCGTCCTTGTCGTTCCCGGCCTGGATCACCAGCACCTCGTAGCCATTCTCGAGCGCGTACTCGAACACGCGCTTCATCGAGGCGCCAATGCCGAGGTTGCGCTCGTTGCGCAACACGATCACCCCTCCGTCCACATCGCTCACGGCCCCGTCCGTCGACCCGTCGTCCAGAACGAGCAGGTCGTAGGACCGGGCGGACGGATGACGCGCGAGCGTCCGCCGGATCTTTTCTCCTTCGTTGAACGCAAAGGTCGCGGTGAGGACACGCATGTAACGAAGCTCCGCCTCAAACCGACGAGTGAAAACGCGTGATTGTACGGCGGACCTTCGTTACTAGATCCGCGGCCGCTCGCGCGGCCGCGGCTAAGCCGTGGTTGCGCGGCAAAGCTGACAGTTTCGTGCACATTCTGGCCGCGCAAGCACGGCTAACGGGACGATTTCGACGGCCTGGTCACCGGCCTGGAAAGCGGCGCGACCGTCGTCCACGCGGGCCGATGGCGCACGTCCACGCCGTGCTCATACGGAATGACGATGCCGAAAGGACACTCGAGCGAATCGACCGGCCCGACAACGCGCGCCGGATTGCCCGCGACGAGCATGCCGGCGGGCACGTCGCCGGTGACGACGCTGCCGGCGCCGACGAGCGCGTGTTCGCCAATCGTGATGAGCGGGAGCAGCGTGACGTTCACGCCGATGCGCGCGCCCTGCCGAATCGTGGGACCCTGCATGCACTTCGTGCAGACCGGGTGCGGATCGTTGGCGATCGTCACGCCGGGCGCCAGGAACACGTCGTCTTCGAGCGTGGTGAACTGGGCGATGTACACGTTGCAATGGATGCGGACGCGGTTGCCAATCACACAACCGTAATCGATCGTGGAATTGTTCCACAGCGTGCAGTGGCTGCCAATGCGGTTCTCCTCGCGCACGATGGAGTGGTGACCGGTTTCGAACCCGTCGCCGATTTCAACAGCCGCATAGATGACGGTGCCGGCGCGCAGCCGGGCGCCCGCGCCGATCCGGGTCGGACCCGACACACCGGCGCGTCCGGACGGATACCCGAGGATCACGCCGGGGTCGATCGAAGCGCCGGGTCCCAGCTCGACGTCGGCCAATCCAGCGAGCTCAGGGAGGAGTCTCGTCACTTCAGCCATCATCACACGTCCACCACTGCGCCGCGGGCGCTCATCGACGCCTGGATGGCCGCCAGCGCCCGGACCACGGCCAGACCGAACTCCCCGCTCGCGACGGGCGTACGCCCCGCGGCAATCGCGTCAACGAATTCCTGGCACTGGTTCTTGAGCGGCTCGCTCGGTTCCACTTTCGGGCTGATGATGTCGCCGTCGCGGACGAGCAGCTTGAACTCGCCGTACGAGTCGGCCATCGCCTCGCCCACCGAGACGCCGCGCTCGAACACGCGCACGCGCTCGGCGTCGTTCAGGTCGTTGAAGACGAGGCGGCGCCGGCTGCCCACGGCAACCACTTCGCGGACCTTGTTCGGGTCGGCCCAGCTCACGTGAATGTTGCCCACCACCTCGTTGCTGTACCCGAGCGTCGCAAACGCGATGTCGTCGCGTGCGGTGCGCAGCACGCGCGCGCCGATCGCGGACGCCCACAACGGCTGTTCGTCGAGCAGATAGTTGAAAATGGCGATGTCGTGCGGCGCGAGATCCCACACCGCGTTCACGTCGTGGCGGATCGGCCCGAGATTGGTCCGCGTGGCATGCAGATAGTACACCTGCCCGAACTGTTCAGGCGCCATGTACTGCTTCATCTTGAGCACACCGGCGTTGTACAGAAACGTGTAGCCGACCATCAGCAGGCGCTTCGCCGACGCGGCGAGACGGCAGAGGGCGTCACAGCCGCCGACGGTCAACGCCATCGGCTTCTCGACGAGCACGTGGCGTTCGCGCTCGAGCGCGGCGCGCACGATGGCCTCGTGCGTCGACGCCGGCGTCGCGATGACCACGCCGTCGACATCGTCGCGGTGCCAGAGATCGTCGATCCGGCTGCACGTCGCGACCAGGCGATAGCGCTCGCGAACGAGCGCCAGGCGCTCGACGCTGCCGTCGCATACCACCGTCAATTCGACACCCGGCAAATCGTTCAGCACGCGCGCGTAGTTCGGTCCCCAGTAGCCAAATCCGATGAGCGCCAGCTTGATCGGGTTTCCCACAGAAGGCACACAGTATAGGATACCGATGCCGGAGAGCACACCATGCGCACGACGATCACACGCACCATTGCCGTCCTGATCTGCACCGCCGCGCCGGCGCTCGCGCAGGACCGCATGCCGCCGATTGCCGCCGACAAGCTGACCGAGGCGCAGAAGAAGGCGATCGAAGAATTCAGGACGGCGCGATCGGCCGAGATCAGCGGGCCGTTCGTGCCGCTGCTGCGAAGCCCTGAAGTGCTCGGCCGGGCGCGCGCGATGGGCGATTACCTCCGCTACCGAAGCGCGCTGCCGCCGCGCCTCAGCGAGTTCGTCATCCTCATGACGGCCCGCGCCTGGACGCAGAACTACGAGTGGAACGCACACGAAGCGTTAGCGCGGCAGGCTGGCCTGCAGGTGGCGGTCATCAAGGCCATTGCCGACGGCCGCCGCCCCGACAACATGGCGGACGACGAGGAGATCCTGTTCTCGTTCTGCGACGAGCTGCGCCGCAACCAGAGCGTGAGCGACGCGACGTACGCGCGGGCCGTGACGAAGTTCGGCGAGCAGGGCGTGATCGACACCGTCGGACTTGTCGGGTACTACACCATGATCGCGATGGTGCTCAACACCGCCCGCACGCCGCTGCCAGGCGGGGCGTCGCCAGTGCTCACACCGTTGGCGCGGTGAAACCGCATCCGGAACCCGGGAGCGTGTCCGACTAACTGACGCCGCCACACGGCACGACATTCAACGCAGAAACCGCAGAACTCGCAGAACAAACCCGTCTTCTCTGCGGGTTCCGCGAGCTCTGCGTTGATCGTCGTGGCTGGTAGAGTTTATCGATCCAGTACCTCTCGGATCCGCTGCCGCAGCTCTCGCGGCGTGAACGGCTTGTGCAGCAGCGAGAACCGTTCCTCGACGTTTTCGAGGGGGAGGGTCTCTTCCGTGTATCCGGACATCAGAACCACCGGAAGATCGGGTCGGCGGCTGATGAGCGCGCGGGCCAGATCGATCCCGCTCTGGCCCGGCATCATCGCGTCGGTCAGCAGCAGATCGATGTCGGCCGCGTGGCCATCCGCGATCTTGAGCGCCTCCTCGGCCGAGCTCGCGATCAGCACCCGGTAGCCAGCCTTCCCGAGCGCAGACGCCACGAGCGTTCGGACGGCCGCTTCATCTTCGACAACGAGCAGGGTTTCGGTGCCGCCGCGTTTGCCTTCCGCGATCGCCAGCGCCGCCGGCAGCGCATGCGCCGGAACGGGCGGAAAGTACAACGAGAATTCGCTACCGCGCCCGACCTCGCTGTCGACGAACACGAAGCCGCCAATCTGCTTCAGCGTGCCGTACACCATCGAGAGCCCGAGGCCGGTGCCTTTGCCCACGTCTTTCGTCGTGAAAAACGGCTCGAAGACGCGGTTCTGTATCTCGCGCGACATGCCGTGTCCCGTATCCGTCACCGAGAGCACGACATACCGTCCCGGCGTCATCGGCACGTGCGTGCGCGCCGAGGTCTCGTCGACGATGTCGAATCTCGTGGCGAGATCGAGGCGTCCGCCGTTGGGCATCGCGTCGCGCGCGTTGAGGGCGAGATTGATGATGGCCTGCTCGACGTGACCGGGATCGCCCAGAATCGGCGGCAATGCCGGCTGCAACCGCGTGCCGACTTCGATATCGCTGCCGAGAAGCCGCGACAGCATCCGCGCCACCGCCATGACGATCTCGTTCAGGCTGAAGACCCGCGGCTCGAGCACCCGTTTGCGGCTGAACTCGAGCATGTGTCGCGTGACCGAGCTGGCCCGTTCGGCGGCTCGCCGGATTTCGTCGAGGTCTTCCCGGACCGGGTGCTCGTCGGGCACCTGTCCGAGCGCGAGCTCCGCGTACCCGGCGATCGCGGTCAGCGCGTTGTTCAGATCGTGGGCAATGCCGCCCGCCAGCCGGCCGACGGCCTCCATTTTCTGGGAGTGGCGCAGCTGATCTTCGAGGTGCCGGCGATCCGTGATGTCCTGGACCGCGCCGACCATGCGAATGGGCTCTCCCTGGTCGCCGCGGAGAACGTCGGCGCGCTCGTGAACCCAGCGTTCAGAGCCGTCACGGCGGACAATCCGATGCTCGACGTCGTACGCCGCCCGACCCTCGACCGCGGCCAGGCTCGCCGCGCGCACGACCGCACGATCGTCGTCGTGGACGAGCGAGAAAAATGTTTCAGCTGTGCCGTCGAACTGACCGGGCAGCACGCCGAAGATACGGTGCGTCTCGGCCGACCAGCCGAGTCGATCCGATCCATCGAGCTCGGCCACCCAGCTGCCGACGTGCGCCACTTCCTGCGCCTTCTCGAACAGGATCCGGTGCAGCTCCAGCGCCTGTTGGGCGTGAGCGGACTGACTGATGTCGCGGAAGCTGGCGACCAGGCCGACAATGGTGGATCCGATCCGGTGCGGTGCCACGCAGCGCTCGAACACCCGGCCGTCCTTGAACCGCAGCACGTCGAACACTTCGCGGTCGGGGTGCTCCCAGATGGTTCGTGACTTGGCGGCGAGCGCGTCGGCATCTTCCAGTTGCGGCAACAACGCCTCGCGGCTCTGAAGCCGAACATGTCGAGGTAGTGCTGGTTGTACCGCACGATCCGGCGGCTCAAATCGGCGACGACGATGGCGTCGTGGGTGGATTCGAGCGTGGCCTCGAGCAGTGCAACGATTTCTTCGAGCGTTGAATGGCGCACGACGGTCTCGACAATTAGTATGACACCCGGTGTGCGGGCTTCAGCTCAGCCGAATGTCCCCCGCGATCGCGTGAGATAGTCGCCCGACGTGAGGGCCAGCAGGATCATCAGCCAGAACACGGCGCCAATGACGACCAGCCACGTCAAACGCGGGCTGTAGCGCACGTGCATGAAAAACAGCACCACGAGCACCGCCTTGAACACCGCGATCGTCAGGGCGACCACCGCATTCAAGCGGCCGAGGTCGAGGAAGGCAATCTGCACCGTCAGATAGGTGCAGAGCAACAGCGTGGCAAAGATCAGGTAGTACACACGCGTCGGAAGAATGTGCTCGCTCATATCCGCAAACTTAAAACTTAAAACTTAAAACTTAAAACTTAAAACTTAAAACCAGGCCTGCATTTCGCCTTTTTACTTTCAGGTTTCCAGTTTTCAGTTTGAACTTTTCACTTCAGTCTGCGTTTTAGCAGCCTGCTAGCCATGCCTGCCAATCAGATACAGCAGCGGGAACAGGAAAATCCAGACGATGTCGACAAAGTGCCAGTAGAGACCGCTGATTTCAATCGGACTGTAGTACGTGGCGGTAATCGTTCCCCTCCAGGCCCACCAGCACATGAACGACATGACGCCGAGGCCGACGATCATGTGAACGGCGTGCAGGCCCGTCATCACGAAATACAGCGAGAAAAAGATCTGGGCGTGCCGGACGATGTCCTTCTGAATCGGGACGGGCTTCTCGCCCGGTTGCTGCTCGAGTTCGAACTCGAACGACGGACCCGGAACGTGGTGCTCGGCGAATTTGCGGGAGTACTCGACGCCCTTGATGCCCAGGAACACTCCGCCGAGCGCCATCGTTGCGGCGAGAAACCACATCAACGTGCTGCGCCGGCCGA
>QHWF01000320.1:2481-7707 GCA_003222455.1 Acidobacteriota bacterium | reverse complement strand
AAGCAGGGCCAGACCGACCTGACCAACGTGGCTCCGCGAGCCGGGTTCAACTACAAGGTTGGCGGTTCCGGCGATTTTGTGATTCGCGGCGGCACCGGCCTGTACTACGCGTTTCCCGCCGACAACATCACCTACATCAAGGAGCTGTACAACAACATGGTGTCGGTGGCCATCCTCAACGACGGCAAGTTGGGGTTCTTCCAGGATCCACTCCGCGGGCTGACCGATGCGCAGGTGCTCTCGGGTCAGGTGACGCTGCCCGCGCAAACGAAGGTGATCCTCGATCCCCACTTCAAGAACCCCTTCACCTGGCAGTACTCGGTCGGGTTCCAGAAACAGGTGAATTCGGTGACATCGTTTGATTCGGACCTGATCGGCTGGCGATGGTCTCACGACCAGCGCGACTACGACGTCAACTTGTTCTTCGATCCGGCGACCGGCTATCAGAGAGATCCAGCCAAGGCCGGGCGGCCGAACCCGACGTACGGACCCGTGTGGTTGACAGTGAGCAGCGGAAAGCGCGACTACCTGGCGTTGGCGAACTCGATCACACGGCGCCTGAAGGACAACTTCCAGGCAGGCGCGACTTACACGCTCATGATGTATATGCATGACGACAACCTGGGCGGCAGCGGAGCGCTGAGCGGGCCGGCGAACAACCAGTTCGACTACCTGGACGGCGAGTGGGCGCGTTCGACCGACTTCCAGCGCCACACCATCCGTATGCACGCGCTGTATCAGCTGCCGTGGGATGTGTCGGTCAGCGGCCTCTACTACTTCGGATCGGGGAACTATTTCCAGACATCGCTTTCACAAGTGACGTTCGGCGAAGGTACGAATCGCTTGAACCTTCTGGCGCCGATCACCGTCGCCCCGAGCAGCGTCGATCGCTTCGACGGTCCGAACGTGATCGCGACCGGCGGCGTCGTGCCGCGCAACGCGCTCCGCGGCCTGCCGCTGCACCGCGTGCATCTCCGGCTGAAGAAGGACATCCGCATCGCCGGCACGCTGAAGATGTCGGCGATCGGTGAGGTCTTCAACGTGTTCAACCACGCGAACTACGGGACCTATAACGGCATCGTCGACTCGCCGACCTTCGGCCAGCCGCTTCAGGTGTCGGCATTCTCGGGCAGCGGCACCGCATACGTGCCGCGCACCGCCCAACTGGCGTTCCGGGTGACATTCTGAGCCGAATACCGCGATGAAAGGAGCAGCCATGTCCTCAGGGAAAACGCTCAAATACGCGGTGATGATTCTCGCGATCGTCGCGCTCGCGGGATTGGCCATCGTCGTCGGCACCGGCGGATTGCGTGCGGGAGATCGGTCGGCTCCCGCTGCCGGGCCGGGAACCGTCGACGTGACGATCACCGAAGGGACGAACTTCGCCGTTGCGCTGTCGCCGGACGGCAAGACGCTCGTGGCTGATCTCCTCGGCAGTCTCTGGACGATTCCCGCGCAGGGAGGCAAGGCCACAAGAATCTCCGATGAACTACTCGAAGCACGCCAGCCGTCGGTGTCTCCGGCGGGAACGCAGGTCGCCTTTCAAGGGTTCTACGACGCTGACGGATGGGACATCTGGACGGTCGGCACGGACGGGTCGAATCCCAAGCGGGTGACCTCTGGACCGTACGACGATCTGGAGCCCCAGTGGTCGCACGACGGCACGCGGATCGCCTTTTCCTCCGATCGAAGCCGCAATTACGACATCTGGATTCTCGACACCCGTACGGGCAACGTGCGGCGGGTGACGAAAGACCCGGCCCAGGATTACGCACCAGCATGGTCGCCGGACGATCGCGAGATCGCGTTCCTGTCGACGAGGCAAAAACCGGGAGAGGCGTCGTCACCCGGCGCCGGTCAGCCCCAGACCTCCGTGTGGTCGATCGATGTCGACACGGGCGCCGAGCGACAATTGTCGGCCACGAGAGGCCGGCTTGGGCCGCCGACGTGGAGTGGCGACGGTAAGCAGGCGATCTACACGGTCATTGCCGACGGCGGCGCAAGGATCGAAATCGGCGGGCAGTCGGTGGCGGCGGGCGAGGACGTGTTCCCGTACCGCGTGCAATGGATATCGCCTGGCGATCTTCTCTACACCGCCGACGGCAAGATCAAGCGGCGTACGGTCGGCTCCGACAGGAGCCAGACGGTCGAGTTCAGCGCGACGATTCCGCTGCGCCGCGCCAACTATACGAAGCGAACGCATGACGTGGATTCGCGCGCGCCGCGACGGGCGCTCGGCATTGTGCGGCCGGTCGTCAGTCCGGATGGAAAACGAGTCGCCTTCGCCGCGCTCGGCGACATCTGGGTCATGGACATTGGATCGAAGCCGACGCGCGTCACGTCCGACCGCTTCCTCGACGCCGATCCGGCGTGGTCGCCCGACGGCTCGCGGCTGGTGTATTCATCTGACCGCGCGGAAACCGGCAATCTCGATCTGTGGATCCGTGATTTGCGGAGCGGCCAGGATCGCCGTCTGACGCACCTCCCGAACGCCGACTACGGCGCCACGTGGTCGCCCGACGGAAAGCGGATTGCGTTCCTGAGTATGCTTCCGCATCAACAGGGCGCGGCCGTCGACGTCGTGGACGTCGATTCCGGAACGGTCAGCGAGCGGTACCGCAGCGCGCAGCGGATTCCGAGCAATCCGACCTGGTCCCCTGACGGACGTGTGCTGCTCGTCGCGGCATTCGATCAGTACTCTCAGCGTTTCCGGGAGGGTATCTGGAAGTTGACGCTCATTCCGGCCACCGACGGCGCGCCGCAGATCCTCGAAGATGTGCTGACGGACAGGTCGGCCGTCAGCGGCATCGACGAAGGGCCGGTGTGGTCGCCGGACGGCACGCGTATCGCGCTCGTCAACGGAGGCGTGCTGAGGATCATCGCCGTGGACGCTACAGGGAAGCCGCGTGGCGAAGCGCGAGCGCTCACGACCGAGGCGGCTCACGCTCCCTCGTGGACGCGCGATTCGAAGAGCATCCTGTACTTGGCAACCGATCGATTGAAAATGCTCTCAGTCGCAGATGGCCGATCGACGGACGTGCCGTTGGACCTCACCTATCAGCCGAGCATCCCGGCCGGCGGGTTGATCGTGCACGCCGGTCGGCTGTGGAACGGCCGCGACGACCAGGCGCAAACCGACATGGATGTGGTGGTCGATGGCAACAGGATCAAAGCGGTGCAGCCTCACGACACCAGGCTGCACACCGGCAGGGTCGTCGACGCCTCGAACCAAACCCTGATCCCCGGCCTCATCGAAATGCACGGACATTTCTACCGCGAGTACGGCGAAGCCCTCGGCCGGTTGTACCTGGCGTACGGCATCACCACGGACCGCGACACGGCGGGGATGCAGTACCGGTCTTTGGAGATCCGCGAGGCGACCGATGCGGGCGTTCGCCTGGGGCCGCGGTTCTACTTTTCCGCTCCGGCGCTCGATGGGACACGAGTCGCGTTCGCGGAAATGTACGCGGTCGATTCCACGCAGCAGCTCGATCGCGAGCTGGAGCGCAGCAGCCGCCTCGGGTACGACTTCTTCAAGATGTATGTGAAGCTGCCGGAGACGTTCCAGAAACGCATCGTGGAATACGGGCATCAAGTCGGAATGCCCTCGTCGTCACATTTCCTGTATCCGGCGGTCACGTTCGGCGCGGACGGGACGGAGCACGTTGGCGGAAGAGCGTCGGCGCTGGGCAACGTCTATAACGATCAGATGCAGCTGCTCGCACGCTCGGGCATGGAGCTGTGTCCGACAATCGCCGTCGGTGGGGGGTTCAACCAGCTTGCCGCCGACGATGCAACGTTGATGGACGACGAGCGGCTGCGCGTGCTGTCGCCCGACTGGGCGATCGAGCCGACGCGTGAAGCGGTCGATCGTGTCCGACAGGCCTCACCCGTCGCTCGCCAGCAGGCGTGGACGCGCCTGACGCGGCTGAGCCACGCGCTGCTCACACTCGTGCGCTCGGGCGGAGTCGTCATCGCCGGCACCGATGCGCCGAACATGCCGGCGGGCGTCGGGCTGCACGGCGAGCTCGAGCTATACGTGAAAGGCGGCTTCACTCCGGTTGAAGCACTCAGGACTGCGACCGTCACCGCCGCCGATGCCCTCGGCGCGGGTGCGGACCTCGGGACCATCGCTCCCGGCAAGCTCGCGGATATGGTGGTTATCGATGGAAATCCCCTCACGCGGATTGAGGACGCTCGAAGGGTGAACACCGTGATCAAGAACGGACAAGTTCTCGACATGAAGCTGATCATGACTGGTCAATCCAGCAACGGGACGAACACCTCGCCGTAAGTGTCCCAACCGACACTTCTGTCTCGTGCTTTTGCACCACGCATGACACACTGCGCCGGACCATGATGATGCTGTACCACCTCACGACGACGACTCGAAACAGGCGCACGAGACGGCTGCTTGCGGGACTGCTGTTTGCCAGTTTTCCGGCCGCACTCCTATCGGCCGGACTCACCGTCGATCAGGCTGCCGAACGGAAGCCACGCGCGACGTCGCCGAGACGCGGTGCCAGCACGTTCCGCGTCGAAGAGGCGACGATCGCAGACCTGCACCGGGCCATCCAGCAGGGCGAGACGACCTGCAAGGCGATCGTGCAGGCGTACATCGAGCGCGCCCGAGCCTATAACGGAACGTGCACACAGCTCGTCACCCGTGACGGCGCCTCCATCCCCGCGGTCGGCGGCGCCGTGCGCGCGGGATCGGCAACGACGTTTCCGTCGTCGACGACGGCTGTCCGATCGGTGTTGCCGGGGTTCGATGAGTACATGGGCCCGCCCATTGACTTCGGGCGGATGGAGGCGACGAGCTCGGATCCGGCCGTCTACCAGCAGTACGGGATGGTCGTCGGCATGCGCAACGCCGGCCAGATCAACGCGCTGAGCACGCTCAACATTCGCGGCGAGCGATCGGTGTCGTGCAAGGCGGAATGCGACGCTGCGCCATCGTCGGGGCCGCTTTCGGCGAGCTGTCCGAAGATGTGCGACGATTTTCGGAGACAGCCCGACGCGATCGAGCACGCGGCCGCGCTCGATGCACAGTACGGCCGGCACCCGGATTTGAACGCGATGCCGATGTACTGCGTCGCCTTCTCGTTCAAGGACGTGTACGACACGGCCGATATGCGTTCGACCGGAGGGGGCGACGTCAACTATGCGATGGACGTGCCGCCGCGGGATGCGACCATCGTCGCCGAGCTGCGCGCCAAGGGCGGC
>QHWF01000320.1:0-2399 GCA_003222455.1 Acidobacteriota bacterium | reverse complement strand
TGGGGCGGCACCGCCTGCAACCCGTATGACACCGCACGGGAGACGGGCGGGTCCAGCTCCGGATCGGCCGCATCGGTCGCGGCGAACCTGGTCCAGTGTTCGATCTGTGAGGAGACCGGCGGATCCTGCCGCCAGCCGGCGTGGCGCAACGACGTCGTCGCGCTGGTGACGACGAAGGGGTTGATGCCGTACGGCGGCGCGATTGGCGCCGATCCATACCTGGATCGAGCGGGCATCCAGTGTCGAACCGTCAAGGACGCGGCCCGCGTGCTCGACGCCTTGAAGGATTCCACGCGCGGCTACTTCGATCCCCGCGACATCTATACGGCGTTACCAAAGGGGCTGATTGCGAACCGGCCGTACGCGTCGTTTGCGACTGCGGCCGGCACGCGCACTAAGCCGGGTAAGCCGCTCGCCGGCATGCGCATCGGCATCGTGCGCGAATACATGGTCAAGCACGCGGCGAACGACGCGGCGATGAGCGACCAGGTCGACGTGGAGATCAAGAAGGTTCTGCGTGACCGGCTCGGCGGCGAGCTCGTGGAGTCGTTCGATCCGATGTATCCGGACGATCCGTCGATTCCGAACATGACGTACAACTTCCAGCAGGCGCTTGCCGAGATTCTGCCGTTCCATATGCCGGAGTACCTGCGGCGATCAGGCGCTGACGGCGCGCTTTTGTATGCCGTGCCTGACTATGACATCACCAGACGCGACTACATGGTGAAGGCTGGTGAAGGCCAGGCGCCGTGGTCCGAGAAGCTGAATATCCGCAGCGTGAACAACGGGCCACCCTCCGCGAGCTTTGCGTTCAATCTCGCACAGTACTTGCTCCGCCGCGGCGACGCGCGGGTCAAAGACTGGGCCAGCTTGAACGCAAACGCCAAGTACTACAGCGCGACGCGTGTGGCCGCCATGAAGAACTGGGAGAATAAGATCGACCTTGTGTCCGACGGGATCACTCGCAACATCACGATGCGCGAGGTCATGCGTCTCGTCATTCTCAAGGTCATGCGGCAGAACCAGATCGACGTCTTCGTCAATCCGACGACGACGATCCCGCCTGCCCGAATCGGCTATGCGAACCAGCCGACGGTCAACGACCGGCCCGTCGGCCGGTTCCCGACGAGCGCCAACGTGGGCATCCCCGAGATCACCGTGCCTGCCGGATTCAACACGATCATTTACGACCCCGACTACGTGCTGAACGCCGCCAGGAGCAGCTACATCGGGGCGGCCAACAACGATCGCCGATCGACGCCCGAGTTCCCGCTGCCGGTCGGCCTTTCGTTCTGGGCTGGGCCGGGCGACGAGGGCGTCGTCATCAGTGCCGCGGCGGCCTATGAGGCTGCCACGAAACATCGCGCGGCGCCTCCGGCTTTCGGCGCGCCGTCGCCCAGAAAAGGCGAGCGCTGATCAGGAAAAGAGCTAAGGGCTTAGTTCTGAGGTTAGCCAAGCATCTTCCTCAGAATCGGGCGGGGAGGCTCATAACGAGCAACCTCCTGGAATCCGGCGCGAAGAAAACTGGAAACAAACCCTGTCCATGAGGAACTGGGCGTCAGCGCCGCATCGAGTGGATACGCCTCAATCGCCGGAGCGCCGGCGGCTCTGGCGGCCTCGACTGCCGACTCGATCAGCGCCGTCGTGACGCCTCGCTTGCGATAGCCGATGCGGATATAGAAACACGAGATCGACCACACAGGCAGTTCATCCACGCGCCGCAGACTCCGGATCTTCTCGAGATGCGGCACCGCATCCCGAGGCGTAATCTGGCACCAGCCGACCGGCAGATCCCCTTCAAAGGCGATGAGCCCGGGCGGAGGTCCGGCATTGACGATCGCGCGGAAGGCCTTCTTGTTTTCGTGGCGATCCCTTTTCCGGTACTCGGCACCAATCCGCCAATACATGCACCAGCAGCCATTGCAGGCCCCGCGCGGTCCAAACAGATTCTCGAGAGCCGGCCAGAGATCCTGAGTCAACGGCCGCACGTCCAGATCGAGCAGGCATGTTCTCTTACTTTTGCGGTGCACCAATCTGCGCCTCCCTCGCGACCCCCTCCTTCGCCCTCAGTACTTGGGTGGTCGTGCTATGGGTTCCATCCTCTCTCGGAATGAGCCCTCCGACAAACCCGGTACACTTCACACTGTGGCTTTGTTCTGTTCGATATCTCGATACAAATGCTTTCGTGGGCTGTGCCTTCGACTCGCACCGCGGCAGCCGGAGCCGGGGCGATCCCAACCTCGCCGTTTGACGTGCTGTCGCGCGCGCTGCACCCTCCGCGTTTCGCAGCGTTGGACAAGTCCCTCAGCGTTTCAGTGTGGCGATGTATCCCTTGATGACGTCGTAGATGTACTCCTGGCAGGCCTCACCGGTTCCACCGTCGTACTTTCCGTCATTGG
>QHWF01000319.1 GCA_003222455.1 Acidobacteriota bacterium | reverse complement strand
ATTCGGATGATAAAAATTGCAGCCGTCTCAACTGTGTGATGGCACACCGTTTTCCCAATACATGGAAAAACTGATCGAGCGCGAACGCGCTACTCGAAACCCTCTGGTCGCCGCGCCCGCTCTTGCCGTTCAGTTCTTTTTGATCCCGTTGGCCGTCGTTGCGGTAACAGTCGCCGTCTACTTCGGGTTTCGTTCGATGCTCGCCGACGCGCGGTCGCCGCAGGACTATCTCACCGAGATTCGAAGCGGCGGCATGGCGCGGCAATGGCCCGCGGCCTACGAGTTGTCGCAGTTGATGGACGATCCGAAGGTACGCGGTGACAGGGACCTGGCAATCGCGCTCGTGAAGACGTTCGACGAAGCGAAAGACGGCGATCCGCGCGTGCGCAAGTACCTCGCGCTCGCGATCGGCCGGCTCGATCCGCCGTTGCCAGCCGAGGCGATCAGCGTGCTCGTGAAATCGCTCGATTTGCCGGAGAAACCATGGGCACCGGACGTCTGGTCGCGGATCAACGGCTGGACCGCCGAGATGAACGAGGCCCACATCAGTACGATCTGGGCGCTCGGCGCTTCGCGGGACGCACAGGTCGTCCCGAGGCTGCAGCCGTTGTATGCATCGCCGGATGCCGGCGTTCGAAAGATGGTGGTGTACGCGCTTGGCGCGTTGCCCGGGGACGTGCAGGTCGTCACGTTGCGCACGGCTCTCCAGGATGCTGCCGCCGACGTGCGCTGGAACGCCGCGATCGCGCTCGCACGCAAGGGCCGCGAGGGCGCGGCGCCCGTGCTCCGGCAGATGCTCGATCGGCAGTACGTCGAGCAGACGGTGAAACGTGACGTGCGTCAGGATTCCGATGAGGATCCCGTGGCGGACGTGCTGATCAGCGGCCTCCGGGCGGCCGCTGCGCTGAAGGACGAATCACTCAAGGGTGCGGTCACGACGCTCAGTGAGCAGGATCGGAGCATGAAGGTGCGTCAGGCTGCAATCGAAGCGCTGAAGTTGATGGACCAGCATGGCTGATGACAAGAAGCCTGAAACGATAGAACCAGGCGCGCCGCCCACCGGTACGAATCCGGCGGCCACGCCGCCACAGAAGATGGTACCCGGCGGCGACGCCCCGGCAACCGCCGCGGCGGCCGCTGCCACCGGCGCGAAGCCGCCGGCGGCCCGACCTCCCGCCGCGCCCAGGCCGCCGGCTGCGCCGATTCCCGATCTTGCCGGCCGAACCACGACGGTGGCGTCGGCGGGCGGATCGGCCGCCCGGGCAACGACATCCGCGCCGGCGGCCAAGCCGGCAACGCGCGATCCGGACGATCTGTCGCCGCTGCTGACCCGGCGCGCCTGGCTGGGGCTGGCGTGGGGCGCATTTTCAGCGGCATCGGCGGCGGCGCTGGCGGCGACCGGCCGCTTCATGTTCCCGAATGTGCTCAACGAGCCGCCGCAACAGTTCAAGGCCGGGTTACCGACCGAGTACGGCATGGGTGTCGACGAGCGGTGGAAGGAAAAGTTCGGCGTCTGGATCGTGCGCACGCCGGACGACATCGTGGCGCATGCCAGCGGCTTCTACGCGTTGCTGGTCACGTGCACGCACCTGGGGTGCACGCCGAACTATCTGTTGGCAGAAGCGAAGTTCAAGTGTCCGTGTCACGGGAGCGGCTTCCGTCTCACGGGCATCAACTTCGAAGGACCGGCGCCGCGTCCTCTCGAACGCGCGCGCGTGGTCCTCGCCGACGACGGGCAGCTGCTGATCGACAAATCGCGGAAGTTCCAGTACGAGCTGGGACAGTGGACCGATCCCGAGGCGTTCCTGAAGGCGTAAAACCATCGCGATGGACACAAAGGATACAAAGGACACAAAGATCGCGAGTTCGACCACGCGTACATGTTGATGATCAGGTAAATCGCCCATGGCAGATACGAAGAAAGAAGGCGCCGGGACGCGGTTCTGGAACTGGCTGACCGAGACACAGATCTGGAAGTCGATCTTCCGGCACGATCGTCCGAATACCGATCGGACGCGCGTGCTCGTGATGCTGTCGAATGTCTTCCTGCACCTGCACCCGGTGCGGCTCCGCAAGTCGGGCGTGAAACTGCGCTACACGTGGTGCATGGGCGGGTTGAGCTTCTTCCTGTTCCTCGTGCTCACGTTGACCGGCCTGCTGCTCATGTTCTACTACCGGCCCACGCTCGAATACGCCTACACCGACATCGTCGGGCTGCGCGAGCACGTGCCGCTCGGCATCATGCGCGAGATGCACCGCTGGGGCGCGCACGCCATGGTCATCACCGTCTGGCTGCACATGTTCCGTGTGTTCATGACCGGATCGTACAAGCCGCCGCGTGAATTCAACTGGTCGATTGGCGTGATCATGCTGGTTCTGACGCTGCTGCTGTCGTTCACCGGGTACCTGCTGCCCTGGGATCAGCTGGCGATCTGGGCCATCACCGTCGGGTCGAACATGGCCCGTGCGACGCCGTTCCTTGGTCATGAGGGTCCAGGATCGGCGCTGCTCCGGCTCGGCGACGTGCCGTTGATTCATGCGTACGACGATGCACGATTCGCGCTGCTCGGTGGGTCGTTCGTCGGGGAAGGCGCGCTGCTGCGGTTCTACGTGCTGCACTGCGTCGGCCTGCCGCTCGGGATTGCCGTGCTGATGGCGGTGCACTTCTGGCGGGTGAGGAAGGACGGAGGGATCAGTGGACCGCTTTAACAAGTCTCAAGTCTCAAGTCTCAAGTCTCAACTGTGAATCGGTGTGAGTTGGGTCGCCGGTCTACGGTGGAAAAACCGAGAGTTGTCCGAGAGTTGAGCCTTGAGAGTTGAGCCTTGAGAGTTGAGAGTTGAGAATGAGTGTTGTCAAAGGACTCATCAACACGCTCGCAGATCCGCGGTTGTTCTTCATGCTCGCGGTCACGTCGCTCGTCGTGCTGGTCTGGAAACGCGAGAAGATTGCCGCGAATTCAGTGGGCTACGGGCTGCTCGGGATCCTGGCCGTGTTCTTCATCTTCGGTTCGTTCGATCCGAACTTCCGGCTGATCGTCACCAAGCCCGACAACGTCCCGATCGTCGGACTGATCTTCCTGCTGGTGTTTTTCACCTGGTATTCCGTCCGCGAAGCGGTGCTCAACGATCGGCGCATCCTGGCAGGCAAGGGTCCGGTGGAGAAGGAGGAATCCGATCGCGTCTGGGTGTGGCCCGACCTGGTCTACACGGAGATGATCTCGCTGATCGTCTGTTCGGTGGTCCTGATCGTCTGGTCGATCCTGTTGAAGGCGCCCCTCGAACAGCCTGCGAACCGATCGCTGACGCCGAACCCGTCGAAAGCGCCGTGGTACTTCCTCGGGCTGCAGGAGATGCTGGTGTACTTCGATCCCTGGCTTGCCGGGGTCGTCCTGCCCGGGTTGATCATCGCCGGTCTGATTGCCATCCCGTATATCGACAAGAACCCGAAGGGCAATGGCTATTACACCTTCGCGGAGCGCAAAGCCGAGGTGACGATTTTTCTGTTCGGGTTCGTCATCCTGTGGGCCTCGCTGATTGTGCTCGGCACGTTCCTGCGCGGGCCGAACTGGAACTTCTTCGGGCCGTTCGAGTACTGGGACATCCACAAGCTCGAGGCGCTCACGAACGTGAACCTGTCCGAGTACATCTGGGTACGCGGCATGCGGACCGGATTGCCGACGAACTGGTTCGTTCGCGAGATCTTCGGGATCGTGCTGGTGCTGATCTACATCTTCGTCATGCCGGTCGTGCTGGCGAGGACCTGGTTCAAACGTTACTACGCGAAGCTGGACGCGCCGCGCTATTACGTGGGCGCCTTCCTGTTCCTGATGATGATGGCGCTGCCGATCAAGATGCTGCTGCGCTGGCTCATCAACCTGAAGTACATCGTGGCGATTCCTGAGTTCTTCTTCAACATCTGATATGGCTGAAAAGAAGGGTGTCGGGCACGCTTACAACGTCGACTTTCTGAACGTCGTGTTCGCGGCGTCCAGCGTCTTCCTGTTCCTGTCGGTCGTGTGGATGGTCTGGGACGATTACGATCGGCAGTGGAAGAACACACAACGGGAGTTCGCCCAGCTCGAATACAAGGTCACGCAGGCGTCGCTGCAGCAGGCGGCGCGGTCGGTCGACCGCAACAAGCTGGCGCAGCTTCAGTCGCAGCAGGCGTCGGCGCGGAAGAACGTCCAGACCAATCAAGCCAAGGTCGACGACTGGGAGAAGAAACTGAAGGCAGTGGAAGCCCGGGTCTTTCGGCAGCAGCAGGACGCCAACTTCGCCAAAGCCACGTACGACCACGACCGGTACGAGTTCGAAGCCATACGGGCTGAAAAGGGCGAGGCGGCCGCTGAGAAGAAGGGACAGCGGGTCAGAGCGGAAGAAGCCCAGCTCGCCCAGCTGAATCTGCAGCTCGAGGAATCGCTCAAGGAACGAGCCGATCTGCAGAAGGAGCTCGGTCAATACACCGGCCTGGTCGCGACGATTCAGAAACAGATCGAGGAAATGAACGCCGAGCGGGGCCGGTTGAGCAAGCGGATCGACGTCCTCGCGCCGAGCGCCGTCAAGGACTATTTCCGGAACGCGCCGCTGCTCGATTTCATGGCGCCGACCATCAAGGTTCAGCAGGTCATCCTGCCGAACGTGGTCGACGACGTGAACTTTACGAAGGTGCCGAAGATGGACCGGTGTCAGACCTGCCATCTGGCCATCGACAAGAAAGGGTACGAGAAGTACCCCCAGCCCTTCACCACCCATCCCAATCTGTCGACGTATGTCGGGAGCGATTCGCCACATCCACTCGACCAGATCGGCTGCACCGTCTGCCACGAAGGCATGGGCCAGTCGGTGAGCTTCCGCGACACCGCGCACGCGCCCTCGACTGACAAACAGAAAGAGGAATGGGAGAAAAAGTATCACTGGGAACAGCCGCACTTGTGGGACTACCCGATGCTGCCGGCGAAGATGACCGAGGCCTCGTGCGCGAAATGCCACA
>QHWF01000318.1:8326-8727 GCA_003222455.1 Acidobacteriota bacterium | reverse complement strand
ATTGTTGTGGTCGTGCTCTGTATTGGGGTCGCCGTGGCGACGGCTGGCGCGCTGCTCGCGCGTGTTCGCCCAGCGCGCATCATTTCGCACATCGTTCTCGCCGCCACATCGCCGTCGCGTCGGCCAGCCTCGCGACTCGCTATCTCCAGTGCCTGCGCTAGTCCTCCGGTGAGTCTCCGCATCTAGTGTCTGCGCCAAATCGACGCTGAAGTAACGGCGCGGTGGTGTGTCTCCCGGTACGCCAACCGCGTCCATCGATTGACGCGTGGAGGGAGTATGCGTCGTGTTGTTCTCGGTGTTTTGCTCGGTTCGCCGCTGATGATCGGGTGTGCTGGGTACCAGGCGAGACCGATTCACGCTCCAGAGCTCGAAATTACATACCGCGCACGCACACTCGACGA
>QHWF01000318.1:0-8239 GCA_003222455.1 Acidobacteriota bacterium | reverse complement strand
CTACTACAGCGCTGACCTCGACGTTGCGCGTGCACAGCTCGCGGTGGCCGAAGCCGGCATCCGTGGCGCTGGCGCGCGCGTGAATCCCGACCTCTCCGTGAATGCGGGATACAACCGGAATCCGGAGTCACACGTGGAGTACGGCTTCGTACCTGCGTTCACATTGGAAACCGCTGGCAAACGGGGCTACCGAATCCTGCGGGCGGAGCGCCAGGCTGACGCCGCCCGCATCGGACTCTCGCAGGCGGGCTGGACGCTGCGCAGCCGCATTCGTGCGGCGTTTGTGAATCACTTCCTCGCGACCCAGCGCCTCGGCCTGCTGCGGACCGAGCAGAGCGTCCGCGCCGAGATCGTCGAGATATTCGATCGGCGGCTCGCCGTCGGGGAAGCCGCGCGCCCTGAGCTCGACGTCTACCGCGTCGATCTCATTACCACGGACGCGGCGGTACTGGTGGTCGCCGGCGAGGTGGCTCAGATGCGTGCGGTCCTCGCGAACGCCGTCGGCGTGCCGCTGGCCGCGCTGCAAGACATGCCGATCGAACCGTCGGCATTGGAGGCGCCGCCAGTCGAGGAAGCCTTACCGATCCAGAGACTTCAACGAGCCGGCCTCTTGCATCGTGCGGATCTCCAGCGATCGCTCGCCGACTACCAAGCGGCCGACGTCGCGCTGCGTCTGGAGCTGGCCCGGCAATACCCGGACCTGGTGCTCTCGCCGGGATACACCTTCGAGGAAGGTTTTGCTCGATATGTGTTGAGTGCGGCGTTCCAACCGGTGGCACTGTTTCACCACAATCAGGGACCGATTGCCGTCGCCGAGGCGCAGCGACTCGAGGCGGCCTCACACTTCGAAGCGCTGCAGGCGCAGGCCATCGGAGAGATGGAACGCGCGCTCGTGCAATACCGCGCCGCACTCAATGAATGGCGCGAGGCCAATGACCGTCTGATCCGTGTGCAGGGCGATCGTGAGGAGGCTGCCCGGCGTGCACTGGACGCAGGGGAAGGCGATCGCCTGAGCTTGGCCATCGTCAGACTGCAAACCGTGACGGCCGCACGGGCACGCCTCGACGCGCTGACGCACGTGCAGACGGCGCTCGGTGCGCTCGAAGATGCGATGCAGCAACCGCTCGAGGCGGCGCTCAGCGTGCCGGATCCGACTCGGGTCAGCCCGCGCAAAGGGGCTGGTGCCCAGTGATGTGGAACGGCCTTTCAATCCGGCGCCTGACGCTGAGCTGCGTGGTCGTCGCGGTCAGCGGGATGGCTTGCCATCGTGGTCCGGACAATGACGACAAGCCCGCGGCAAGCACCAAAACGCCGGCACCCGCACGGACGGCAGCGGGCGATCCGATTGTGCGCATCGCCTCGGAGGCGCAGCAGCGAATCGGCTTGGAGACGCGGGCAGCCACTGCGCAGGCGATTGAACCCGAAATCGTGGCCTTCGGCCGCCTAGAAGAGGATCCGTCGCGGACCTTCGTGTTGCGCGCGCCCGTTGCCGGTTCGCTGCATTTCGCGACCGGACGCGACTGGCCGAATATCGGGCAGTCCCTCGCGGACGCCACGGTCATCGGGACGATCGAGCCTCGACTCGCCACGGCGGATCGAATCGGCCTTACCAACCAACTGGCGACTGCCCAATCTGAATTGAGCGCAAGCACGGCCTCCGTCGGGGCGGCGCGCGCGGCCTACGAGCGCACCCAACTCCTCAACGCTGACAACAAGAACGTGTCGGACCGCGCCCTCGAAGACGCGGCGGCTCGTCTTGCGGCGGAAGAGTCGCGCCTGAAGGCGGCCACCGATACCGTTCGACTGCTCCGGCAGTCGCTCGATTCGGCGGGGCCAACGGGGAACACGCCATTGACGATCGAGCGCGGCGGAGACGTCGTCGAGATCATGGCGCGGCCGGGCGAAGCGGTCGAGCCCGGCACGCCCATTCTCCGGGTGGCGAAACTCGATCGCCTATTTGCGCGCGTGGATGTGCCAGTGGGAGAGCATGTACCACTCACGGTCCCTACTGCGCGCATCGTGGCGGTGGGCTACGAAGACACGCCCGTACTCGCCGATCGGGTGGGCGTGGCGGCGACACCTGATCCGGCGGCGCACGGACAATCGTTCGTCTTCCGGCTGCGAGACACGCAGCTCGGGCTCCGGCCAGGCCTCGCCGTTACGGCCCGTATTGCGGTGCCGGGTCCACGCCGGCAGGGGATTGTCATCCCGTCCACCGCAGTCGTGCGCCTCGCCGGCAAGTCCTACGTCTACGTTCAAACCACCGCGAATGAGTTTGTCCGCAAAGAAGTAACGCTCGATCAACCCACTGAAGGAGGCTTTCTCTCCACGCGCACGCTATCAGCGGGCGATCGCGTCGTCACCCAAGGCGCGCAGCTTCTGCTCTCTGAAGAATTGAAGTCCCAGATCGCGGGCGAGACGGATAAAGGATAGCGGCGAGTGCTGACCAAACTCGTCGAAGCTTCCATTCGCTTTCGTGGCATCGTCGTCGCCTTGGCGTGCCTCGTCGTCGGCTACGGCGCCTATGCGACCTGGACAGCCCGCTACGACGTGTACCCGGAGTTCGCGCCGCCGCAAGTCGTCGTCCAGACCGAAGCGCCCGGCCTATCGCCAGAGGACGTCGAGCGGTTGGTCACACGGCCGATCGAAAACGCGTTGAATGGCGCCCCAGACGTCGAAGCGATTCGGTCGCAGTCTATTCAGGGCCTCTCGGTCGTGACGGTGGTGTTTCTGCAGCGGACGGAGGTGTATCGCGACCGGCAGATGGTCAGCGAGCGCCTCGCGGAAGCGGCCGGCCAGATGCCACAAGGAGTCCTGCCGCCGGCCATGGCCCCGCTGACGGGCGCCACGAGCATGGTGCTCATCATCGGCCTCACGTCAGAGCAGCGATCGCTGATGGATGTCCGGACCTTCGCGGATTGGACCCTGCGCCCGCGTCTGCTCAGCGTGCCTGGCGTGGCGCGAGTCTCGATCTTCGGCGGCGACATTCGCGAGCTCCAGGTACAGGTGACCCCGGAACGTCTCGCCGCGTTCAAACTGTCGTTCAACGATGTCATGACGGCGGCGAGAGGGGCGACGGGGGTTCGCGGCGCAGGCTTCATCGAAACACCGACACAGCGAATCGTGCTGCAGACACAGGGCCAGTCGTTGACCGCCGCGACATTAGGCGAGGTCGTGCTCCACGTCACGAACAACCGAACCGTTCGGTTGAAGGACGTCGCGGTGGTCGCCGACGGAGCGGAACCCAAGATTGGCGACGCCACGATTATGGGACGTCCTGGCGTCATGCTTGTGGTCAGTTCGCAGTATGGCGCGAACACACTGGAGGTGACCCGCGCGCTGGACGCTGCGATCGACGAAATGACATCGGTGATGGCGGCGAACGAGGTGACGCTGCACCGAGATCTGTTCCGGCCGGCCAATTTCATCCTGACGTCGGTTCGCAGCATCAGCACGGCGCTGCTGATCGGCGGCGTGCTCGTCACGATTGTGCTGCTCGTCTTCTTATTCAACCTCCGGGTCGCCTTCATCTCCTTGACCGCCATTCCGTTGTCGCTGCTCGTGGCTATCATCGCGCTGACCCGGATGGGCGAGAGCCTGAACACGCTCACGTTGGGTGGTCTCGCGATCGCGATCGGGGAGGTGGTCGACGATGCGATTATCGACGCGGAAAACATCTTTCGTCGATTGCGCGAAGCCCCGCGAAACCCGAGCGCCGCCGAGATCTTCCATATCGTGTTGCACGCCTCCGTCGAGGTCCGGAGTGCAGTGGTCTACGCCACCTTCATCGTGGCGTTGGTGTTCATTCCAGTGCTCACGATGTCTGGCGTACAGGGCCGCCTGTTTGCGCCCCTGGGATGGACCTACATCTTCGCGATCTTGGCCTCTCTCCTCGTCGCGCTGACCGTGACGCCGGCTCTTTCGTATCTCTTGTTACCGAAGGCGCTCGAGACGGCGAAGGAGCCCTCAAACGTCGTCGCGCTGAAGGCGCGATACGGCCGCTGGCTCCATGCACTGAGCGATCGACCGCGGACGCTGATGGTCGGCGCAGGTGCGCTGTGCCTGCTCGCGATCGCCGTCGTGCCGTTCCTTGGGGGCGAGTTTCTGCCGCCGCTTCGGGAGGGGCATTTCATCGTCCACATGGTGACGCTGCCCGGCACCGCCCTGCCCGAATCGATGCGCCTCGGCACCCTCGTGTCGACCGAGTTGCTGAAGAACCCGAACGTGCGCCTCGTGGCTCAGCAGATCGGACGAGCGGAGCAAGGTGACGACACGCCGGGTGTCCACTACAGCGAGATCCAGGTCGATTTGAAGCCGCTGGGCGGGTCCGCCGCCGAACAAGCCGAAGCCGACATCCGCGAGACCTTGGAAAAGATTCCAGGCGCCTCGTTTGCGACGAAGACCTTCCTCACGGAACGGATGGAGGAAGTCGTCTCCGGAGCTCGCGCTCAGGTCGTGGTGCAAGTGTTTGGCGACGATCTGGACGTCATCGACCAGAAAGCGCAAGACGTCCTTCGCCTCGTCGCGAGCGTCCCGGGCGCGGTCGACGCACAGCTGGAGTCTCCAGCGGGGACCCCGGAAATGGTCATCCGGCTTCGGCCGGAAGCGCTACGGCAATTCGGCTTCCAGCCCGTGAATGTCCTCGACGCGATTCAAGCCGCCTATCAGGGCGCCACGGTGGGCCAGGCGTACGACGCGAATCGCGTCTTCAACGTTGTCGGCGTGCTGGCGCCCGGCATCCGACAGCACCCGGATCGTGTGGGGCAACTCCCGCTGCAGAATCTGGAAGGCGTCCGCGTGCCGTTGCGGTCGCTCGCGGACATCTATGAAACGAGCGGACGGTACAGCATCGCGCACGAAGGCAGCCGGCGCCGGCAGGCGATCTTCGCTAATGTCGAGGGCCGCGACCTCGCGTCCTTCGTCGCGGAGCTCCAGCAGGCGCTTCGGACGAAGATGCAGTTCCCCCAGGGCGTGTATGCCGTGGTTGGTGGCGCCTCCGAGGCGTTCGACCAGGCCCGGCGCGAGATTCTCGCCTATTCGCTCGTGGCGGCGGTCGGGATCGTCCTGCTCTTGTCGATCACCTTTCGGAACATGCGAAATATGCTGCTCGTGCTCGCGAACCTGCCGTTCGCGCTCGTCGGTGGCGTCCTCGCGGCGGTGGCGACCGGCGGGAATCTGTCGGTCGGGTCCATAGTGGGCTTCGTCACGCTGTTCGGCATCACCACGCGTAACTCGATCATGATGATTTCGCACTTCGAACATCTCATTCGCCACGAAGGGCAGACGTGGGGGATTGAGGCCGCGGTGCGCGGGGCGTCAGAACGCCTCACACCCGTTTTGATGACGGCGATTGTGACGGCGCTGGGGTTGCTGCCGCTGGCGCTGGGAAGCGGTGAGCCGGGCAAAGAGATTGAAGGGCCGATGGCGATCGTGATTCTCGGCGGCCTCGTGACATCGACAGCCTTGAATCTCCTCGTGCTGCCCACGCTGGCGCTTCGCTACGGCCGCTTCGAGGCGCCTCCCGAGGATACGTAATCAGAACACCGCCATGGGTTTCTCGCGAATCACTACGGGTTCGCGGCGATCTTCATCGGCTTCTTCACGCTCGTTCGGGGCGTCGCGCTCATGTGGTCCTCAGCCAGTCGTTGATCGGCAGCGGCCACGCCGCCACTCGACGCGAGCGGTTGCGAGCCGTTTCCGGATGCAAAAGCGGCGGCTACGTTTGAGCTGTGGTCAGCGTGAGAGGCGATGTCCCTCGAACTCAGCTGTGAAGTGAAAAAGAGGAAGAAATTGGAGCCGACCTCGATCGCCCGGCCTAACGCCGAGCGTCGGGCACACGTCAACGAAGGTCGTGATAGATGTAGCACACGAGTCATGTCGATGCTCCTTTTCTGTTGCCGCGGACACAGGCGGCGGTTAGGGGGCCTGTCGTCAGAACGTCAGGCTCAGGAGGTATTGGATCAGATCGCCCTTCTCGCCTGGTGCGAGATTCAAGTTCATACAGGTGTTGTAATGGTCGACCACGGCGGTTAACGTGGCAAAACGGCCGTCATGATAGAAGCCGCCTTTCGTGTGCGTAAAGATCGCTCCAATCGGCGACGTCCGGTACCGCAGGTCGGGTGCTCGGTTGGCCTGGAACGCGTCGATACAGATCTCGGCCGGCGTATGCAGGTTCCATCCCGGATCGGTCCACGATGGTTCGACGTGGCAACTGTTGCACTTGGCCTTTCCGCTAAACAGCTCGTCGCCTCGCATGGCGGCCGCTTGATCAAAGCTGCCCGCCGGCGGCTGCGGTGATGGAATGGCGAGCTGATAAAACTGCAGGTCCGACAGTTTGGACGTGATCAGGTCATCGTCCGGAATTATGTGCGGCAAATCGCCAAACCCGTGGGCTGCGGCGATCGGAAACTGCGCCGCATTCTCCAGACGCGGATCAAAAAATCTCCCGACGCCGTGCATTTCGAGATTTGCGACGAAGGCGTTCCAATGCGGCACAGAACCCCACCCGGTCCAGGTGTGCAGGTTCACGCCCCCCAATCCAAATGCCGGAGGAATCAACGTGGCGCCGGGCACATTCGTGCGCGTGACGACGCCGTCCGACACCTGTTGGGGATTCGAGGCTTTCCCATCCAAAATCAGTTCGGCGTCGAATTTTCCCGGTCCCCAGCTCTGCAGCACCTTCCTGACCGTCGTTTGATCCACGCCCAACACCGTGCTGAAAGCAGTGAGATCTGGCGCCAACGCCACGATCGCGCCGACGTTGAGGTCGCGATTCGACCACGCATCGAGTCGATGACCGATGCAGCCAGTGCCGGGGTTTGGCACGATCGCCCCGACGCACAGCGACGGATTGGAGTTGTCGACGGTCGAATGGCACAACGCGCACTGGATGCCCACTGACTGCAAGGATCCGGAGGAATTGAAGACGCCAGTCACGCCCAAGACCGCATTCAATTTCAGCAGCGCGAGCGTGACGGCCGGATTATCGAGACTGATGGCCCCCCTTGCAAGCCGCCCTCGAATCTCGTCGGGTAGGGCGTCGATATCCACTTTCAGCCCTACCGCGAGCGCCGTGCGTGGGCTCACGCCGGGTCCCACGCCACCGAGAGCGGCTCCCTCAATGGCTTGATGCAGCTTCAGCGTGTCACCCCAGAAGGCTTGATCGCCGAATGTGTCAAATCGAAACGTGTGGCGCCCTCGCTCGACTTTCGCCGTCGCATTCTTTACGGGATCCTGATCGATCATTTTCGGCTTCTTGTGATTCTCCTGCCTCGCACCGCTGACCGCGAGGGTCGCCGTCGCGATCCACAAGATCCCCCCCGTAACCACCAGCCACTGTGTTGGTCGCAACATCTGGGTCCTCCTCGTGCCGCTGCGTTGTCTCGTCAGCAATCGACACGCGCCGCGTATCGCAAGCGGCCTGCCGAAACGGATCGATCGAAACGTTCATAGATATTGCGGCGCTCGCGAATGCTTGAGATTCCAATGACGTAAGCCGTTTTCGTTGTTGGGAAACTCACGTGCTGGTAGTCGAATCGGAATGAGAGGACTAGCACGACCATGGCTGGTATTTTGAACAGGTCGGCGTGCTCGAAGTCGTGGAACGTGTCCGTGATGTTTTTCAACCCGTCGTCCCAAATAGCTCTTGATCTCGCAGCTGCGACTCCCGACAATGGCTGGGCTCAACGGTCACCGGCTCTTCGTAGCTTTTTTCGGTCGATTGTTCATGGACGGCTGTCGAAGAGTCCTGACTATCGACTCCTGGGGGATGAGACATGAGGTTATGGCGTCTTGCGTTTGGCCTGGGCACGGTCCTCGCGATGTTCGAGGTGGGAACGGCCACGGTGGCCGTATCCGCAGCGCAGCACGGCGATGATGAAGGACAGAGTCGTTACCTCGCGTTGGGGGACAGCGGACCGTTCGGCTACATCACCCAGGCGGGGTTCGAGTATCTCAACGCAGACAATTTCGTCGGGTACCCCGCCTATGTCGGGCATGCGCTTCGACTCAATCCTGCCGACGCGAGCTGTCCCGGAGAAACGAGCGGTAGCTTTCTCTCGACAAGCGCAGAAGATAACGGCTGCCGTGCCTACCGAAGTCGCGCACCTCTCCATGTCGGGTACACCTCGACGCAGCTGCAATACGCGACCGCCTTCCTCATGGCTCGTCGGGAAACGCGGCTCGTGACGATCACTCTTGGGGCTAATGACCTGTTTCTGCTCCGGAGGAGCTGTGGGGG
>QHWF01000363.1 GCA_003222455.1 Acidobacteriota bacterium | reverse complement strand
CGCGCGATAGCGGAAGCCATGCCGCAGCTCACCGTGAATCCCTGCGCCCGCGTCGAACCACGTGGTTGGAATGATGACCGTGTCGACGAATGGACGTTCGACGCCGTGATAGACCGGTGGCTCGTGGCGTTCGTTGATGATGCCGACGGGCGCGAGCAGCATGCCTGCCCGGAAGTTGAGCTCGCGCGTCAGCAGGAAATCGACGTACGCCTGTTCGAGCTCGAGCTCTCCTCCTACTTCGAGACCCTCGACGAACGCATGTTCCAACTCCAGTTCGCCGACGAATCGGATGCGCGGCGAGAAGCTGTGGCTCAGGAGCAGCACGAATCGGTGGAAGTCGATCGCGCCGTCCTGATGGGCCTCTTTGTTGAAGTGAAAGTCCATGTAGCCGGAGAGTGGTCCCGTGCTGGGATAGCCGGGGGTTTCGCCGGATGGCGTCGCACTCGTCTGAGCCCACGTTGGTGTTGCGATAACGAGCGCAGCAGCGAGAATCAGTGGGACTGTACAGATGAACGGCGCCTTGTCGCGCGGCTCTAAACTCATATTTTGAGGCATCAAAATTAACCGGAAGGCGCGCGCGCGTCAAGTCCTCGCGAGGATTAGCAGGCTGCTGAAGAACGCAGCCTGAAGGGAAAAGTTAAAACAGAAAAGTCAAAAGCAGGCGGAAAATCGCACTTTTCTGTTTTAGCTTTTCAGTTTTAACTTCAGGTCGGCGCCTTTTTCAGCGACCTGTTAGGGTATCCTCCGTGCTCGGATCTCCATGTACCGCCGTTGGGCCCGTGGCCGAACCGCGATTGCGGCGTTGTTCGTCATTCTTGCAATCGCCGTCGCGGCGCGCTCGAATCATGGTTCCCGGCCGGCGCTTGATGCCGCGGCACGTGAATACGTGCGCCTCGCGGTCGGCCTCGGTGAACGGGATCCCGACTCGCTCGACTTCTACGCTGGTTCCGCTGCGCTCGTGGCCGGCGTGCGACAGAACCCGCCATCGCTTCAGTTCATCAAGCGTTCGTCGGACGAGGCGATCTCGCGCCTCGAGAACCGGGAGAGTGCGCCCGAACAACAGCCACGCCGGCAGCGATTGATCCGGGAACTGCGCGCGTTGAGCGCGCGCGTCGATGTGCTGCTCGGTGGCCGGCCGCCGTACGATGTCGAGAGCCGGGCGCTGTTCGGCATCGCGCCAGGACCGCCGGCCGATCGCCGGTTCGCCGAGATTCGCGCTCGCCTCGATGCGCTCCTTCCCGGCCCCGGGCGGCTGGTCGACCGCTATACCGCGTACGACACGCGATTCACGGTGCCGTCCGATCGGCTGCAAACCGTATTCGAACGCGCACTGGCGGAATGTCGCCGGCGCACGCTCGTCCACGTGCCGTTGCCATCTGACGAGCGGGTGACCGTGGAATTCGTCGGGAACAGGCCATGGAGCGCGTATTCGCGATATCTCGGAGGCGCGCGCAGCGTCGTTTCGGTGAACGTCGATTTCCGGTTCACCGCCGATCGCCTGCTGCAGGTGGCCTGTCACGAAGGATATCCGGGACATCACGTCCGCAACACGCTGATGGACGCGTGGGCCGCGTCCCGTGGCGGCCTGGAGGAATATTCGATCCGGCCCTTGTTTTCGCCGCAGACACTGATTGCCGAAGGCAGCGCCATGTACGCGGTCGACGTGGCGTTTTCAGATGACGACCGGGTCCGGTTCGAACGAGAGCAGTTGTTTCCAGCGGCGGGGATTACCGGTGAGGACGCGGGCCGCTACGTACGTGTGGCTCGGCTCGTCGAAGAGCTGCAGGACGTGCAGGTCGAGATCGCGCGGCAGTATCTGGATGGCGCGCTCGAGTTCGCGCGTGCGGCCGCCGCGCTCGAAGAGCAGGCGCTGATGCGCGATACCGGCGCGATGCTGAAATATGTCAACGAGTTCCGCAGCTACGTCACGGCGTACACGACCGGGCGGCAGGCGGCGGTGGCATTCGTTGAATCGTGCGCCGGATCCGCGGATCGTGACCGGCGCTGGAAGCGCTACGGCGCGCCGCGCCGAAGCGAAGCGAAGGTGGGAAGCCGGACCACACAGCACGACATTCAACGCAGAAACCGCAGAACTCGCAGAACAGAGCCGGTTTTCTCCGCGTGATCCGCGAGTTCTGCGTTGATCGCCGCACGCTATTCGAGCGCGGCGAAATCGATCGGCGGCCGCGCGATCGGCTTCCCGTCCCGGTGAATGAACAGCGGACGCCGTGCCTGGCCGATCGAGGCCGCGTCGAATTTCGACCGCACAATCCCACCGATCAATGTCGGATGATCGCCGCCGCTGTACACGCCATCGCGAGTCGTCTCGAGAGGGGCAATCAACGTCGGGCCCTCGAGCGCCATGTCGACCGGCGGTACGCCCGTGATGTACTTCGCGCTGTCGAACGTGAGGGTGACGACAATCGACACGAGACCGCGCCAGGGCGCTAACGCGTCTTCCACGTCGCGCAGGCCGCCCCGTCCGAACGTGTCGTTGATCCGGGCGTGCTCTTCGGCAATCAATTCGAGCCGGCGGAACTCGGTGATCACTTCCACCTTCTGGACAGCAAAGTACTCGGTGGTGGGGCTGTTGACGGTAAAGACGTAGCGCTCGTGAAAACGCGACCGCTCCGCGTCGCTCGTTGGCCAGCGCGCCAGCGTTAACGCACGCTGCATGTCGGCCGGCGCGAGCAGCAGGTTCAGTGCGGCCGCCGGGGTGGCGCCAGCGAGCAGAACGACGGTCACGGCTCGGCAGATCCGCAAGCGAACCTCTTCATGTCAACCGATCAGAATTAAACCCTCAATCGTCGACCGAAGCGCACCGACCCACTCCGCCGGGGTCCCCACGGCGCGGACTGTGCGCCGTGGGGTGGAACGTCGGGGCGCCTCGCCGCCCTCGGTGCGACGCTGGACTTTCACCACGGGCTGCTCAGCCCTCCGGCGTGACTAATTGGGAAATGGTTTCGCTTTTCGTAACGAAACGGCCGTATTGGTTTCCAGGATTCGTTGCACGCAGCCCGGCCGTGAAAATGGCATAAAATCGGCACGCCTTGGACGCCGTGGATGCCTTTGATGATGAAGGAGACAGACGGTTTATGCATCGCGCACCGACGGAAGTCATGCTTGTGCTGGTTTTTGCATTGCTCGTGCTCGTCAGCGCGCCGGCCATCGCCCAGAACCTCGGAGGCAGTCCGGAAGGCAAGAAGCTGAAGAACCCGGTGGCGGCAACGCCGGAATCGATCAAAGCGGGTCAGGCGTCGTTTCAGAAAAACTGCCGCTTCTGCCATGGCAACGAGGCAAAGGGAAACGGTCCGATGGCACCCGAGGGCACACACCCGTCGGATCTCACCGACGACAAGTGGGATCGCGGGTCGACCGACGGTGAGCTTTACCTGGTGATTCGCGAAGGTGCCGGCCCGAAGTTCGACATGAAATCGGCGGCGGCCTCTCGTAGCGCACGCCTTCAGGCCTGCATCACGGCCGCCGGGGCAACCCTGAAGGGCTGCGCTACGTATGATTTTTTCACAGGCCCTGCGGTGGTGGCGTCGGCGATCGCGTTGACGGCGTGCGGATCGCCCGATTCGGCGCAGGTGTCGTCGACGACGTTCACGACCGCTCGCCCGACGGTGGCGCAGGCCGCGCGCGAGTTCTTCGACATCCGCCAGGCGCCGGTCCAGCCGATTGCGTTTCCGCACAAGCGGCACATCGAAAAAGGGCTGACCTGCACCGAGTATTGCCATGAGAGCGCTACGAAGGGTCCTGTTGCAGGACTGCCGAGCGTGAAAACCTGCATGATCTGCCACGACGCCATCGCGACGGATCGACCGCTCGTCCAGCAGGTGGCGAATTATCAGAAAACCGGCATCGATATTCCGTGGCAGCGCGTCTATGGCTACACGCACGCGGCGCACGTGCGGTTCAATCACGCGCCGCACCTCCGGGCCAAGGTGGAATGCTCGACGTGTCACGGCGCCGTCGCGCAGCAGACCGTGGCCGAGCGGAATGTCGATCTCACCATGGGCTTCTGCGTGAACTGTCACCAGCAGAAGAACGCACCGAACGATTGTCTGACCTGTCACTACTAGGAGCTGTCCGAGTGATCGATACGAGGAGGCGGAGAGCACAGAGAGAATAAGCCACAGAGACACAGAGACACAGAGAATCTCAATGGCTCCCAGGCTCATTTGCCGTCAGCGAACTCTCCAGAGGTGACCAGCATGTGTGAGGTTTTTCCTTTGTGGGTTTTGTATCCTTTGTGTCCTTCGCGATGATGGACCGCCGCGATTTCATCAAGCTCACCGCGGTCACCGGCACGAGTGCGACGCTGGCGAGCTGCGGCCATCCCGAGCACCAGCTCATTCGCTTCATTCCCGACGAGGAGCTCGTGCCCGGCGTGGCGGAGTGGAAGCCGAGCGTGTGTCCGCTGTGCCGCGCCGGCTGCGGGCTCTCGGTCCGCGTGATGGAAGCCGAGGCCGACGTTGTCCGCAACGGCCAGCAGGGCGTTGTGAAGATCGGTGCCGCGAAGAAGCTCGAAGGGCAGCCGGATCATCCGATCAACCATGGCGGTCTGTGTCCGCGCGGGCAGGCCGCCATTCAGATTACTTATCACCCCGATCGGCTCACGCAGCCCTGGAAGCGCACCGGCGCACGGTTCAGCGGCGACATGAAACCGGTGAGCTGGGATGATGCGATCGCAGAGCTGGCCGCCAGGCTGGATGCGCTCGCCGCGGGGAACGCACAGGCGCAGCTCGCGATCCTGACACGGCCGGGCCGGAGCCGCAGGCTCGAGCTCTTCGCCGAATTCGCGAAACGGTTTGGCGCGCCCGCGCCTGTCGCCGTCGAACTGTTCGCGGACGACGTACTCCGGCGCGCGAATGCGATGAGTTTCGGGCGCGATCAGCTGCCGACGTTCGATCTCGCGCACAGCCGCCACGTGATCGGGTTTGGCGCCGATTTCCTCGGCACCTGGAACTCTCCTGTCGCACAGAGCTTCGGCTATGGCGAGATGCGACAGGCAAATCCGCAGATCCGCGGCACGTTCGTCCAGATCGAAGCGCGCATGTCGCAGACCGGCGCCAATGCGGACGAATGGATCCCGATCCCGCCGGGCACTGAAGGCGTGCTTGCGCTCGGGCTCGCACGTGTGATCATCGAGAACAAGCTGCGGCCGGCGGACGCGGCCGGCCAGGCGGGCAGGGCCATCGACGGGTGGGCTGGCGGCCTCAGCCAGTTCACTCCGGAGCGGGTCGAGACGATCACCGGCGTTCCCACCCGGCGACTCGACCGCCTCGCTCGCCTTTTCGCCGAACGACGGCCGTCCGTCGCAATCGCGGGCGGCGTGGCGCTGGCGCACACGAACGGATTGTTCACCGCGCTCGCCGTGAATGCGCTGAACGCGCTGCTCGGCAGTGTCGGCGTCGAAGGCGGAATGAATTTCATCACGCCCTTCGACGCGGCACGGGGCCTGGCTCAGGGCACGGCGAATCGCGACACCTTCGCGAAACTGAGGTCGGCAAAGGGCCTCCTGCTCGACGGCGCCGATCCGGTGTTCGCATCGCCAAAGGCCTGGCGCGTGCGCGAGAGCCTGGAACAGATCCCGTTCATCGCGAGCTTCGGGAGCTTCATCGACGACACGAGCGGTCTGGCGGATTTGATCCTGCCGGACCATTCGTTCCTCGAGTCGTGGACGGAGAACCTGCCGGAAGCGGGCGCCGCGGTCGCCGTGGTGAACGTCGCAGGCCCCGTGATGCGTCCACTGCATCAGACACGGGCAACGCCCGACGTGATCATCGAGGTCGCAGGCAAGTTGAACAAGCCGGTTGGGTTGCCGTGGAAGTCGTTCGACGAAATGCTCAAGGCCTCCATGTCCGGCGAGGCGTGGACGGCGGCCCTGAAGCAAGGGTGGACAATACAGTCATCAGTCGGCAGTCGGCAGTCGGCAGTCGGGAGTCTTCAGTCGTCCGTCCCGATTTCGTCGCCGCAGCGGAACGGTCAGAAGACCGTTTCCTACAGCGCGGCGACCTTCGACGGCGATCCTGGCACGTTTCCGTTTTACTTCCTGCCGTATGCGTCGCAGGCATTCGGCGACGGGTCGCTCGCGCATCTGCCCTGGCTGCAGGAGATGCCCGATCCGCTCACGTCGGCGATGTGGAGCAGTTGGGTCGAGCTGAATCCCGCCACGGCGCGCAGGCTGAACATTGATCCGGGCGATCTCGTGGACATCAGCTCGACGCAAGGGACCGTGCGCGCACCGGCCGTCCTGTCGCCGGGCATCGCCCCGGACGTGGTGGCCATGCCGGTTGGTCAGGGTCACGGGACGTTCACACGGTACGGCAGCGACCGCGGCGTGAATCCGATTTCGATCCTCGCGCCGGTCACCGAGCTCGAAACCGGTTCGCTCGCGTGGGCAGCGACGCGGGTGAAGATCGCGCGTGCCGGAGAGGCCGACGGCAGCCTCATTCTGTTTGCCGGGGAGATGCGCGAGCATCCGCACGAGCACGAGGTGCGATGATTCTTCACCATGGAGGTCTAATCCTGGCGAACCTCACGATTGAACGCAGAGGTCGCAAAGGACGCAAAGAAAGACATTATTTTCCTCCGCTCCGCGGCCTCCATGGTGAGAGTTGACAGTTGAGAGTTGAGAGATGGCACACAGATGGGGAATGGCCGTCGACCTGGATCGCTGCACGGGATGTGAAGCGTGTGTGACGGCGTGTCACGCCGAAAACAACATTCCGACCGTCGGGCCCGGCCAGGCGCAGCGTGGGCGGGCGATGCACTGGATTCGGGTGGAGCGGTACTGGGAAGGAGACTTCCCCGACGTCCGGCTCAAGTTCCGGCCGGTGATGTGCCAGCACTGTGACGCGGCGCCGTGCGAGCCGGTGTGTCCGACGTATGCGAGCCATCACACCGAAGACGGCCTGAACGCGCAGGTCTACAACCGCTGCATCGGCACACGCTACTGCGCGAATGCCTGTCCATACAACGTCCGGTTCTTCGATTTCTTCAACCCGCAATGGCCGAAACCGCTGCACCTGCAACTGAACCCGGATGTGTCGGTGCGCGAAGTCGGCGTCATGGAGAAGTGCACCTTCTGCGTGCAGCGCATCTCCGCGGCGCAGATTCAGGCCAAGGCCGACAAACGGGACCTGAAGGACGGCGAGGTACAGCCGGCGTGCGCGCAGGCGTGTCCGTCGAAGGCGCTCGTGTTCGGCGATCTCAACGACCCCGACAGTGAAGTGTCCCGTCTGTCGCGGTCGCCGCGCGGCAGCAAGCTGCTCGACGATCTCGGCACACGCCCGAAGGTCACGTACCTGCAGCGGCAGAGCGCCGTATGAGCGAAGCCGCCGCGCGTCGCCTGAGCGACGATCTCCTGCGCCCGCTGCTCGAGACCTCGTGGCGGTTCTGGCTGCTGGTGCTCTTCCTCGGCAGCATCGTCGCCACCGGCGTCGGGACGTGGTTTTATCAGATGTATCGCGGATTCGGCATGACCGGCCTCAACATGCCGATCTACTGGGCCTTTTACGTCACAAACTTCGTATTCTGGATCGGCATCAGCCACGCCGGCACGCTCATTTCCGCGATTCTGCGGCTGGTGAACGCAGGATGGCGGCGCCCGGTCACGCGCTGTGCCGAGGTGATCACGGTATTCGCCCTGATGATTGGCGCGATGTTTCCCATCATTCATCTTGGCCGGCCGTGGCTCTTCTTCTGGCTGATTCCGTATCCGAGCGAGCGCGGGATCTGGCCGAACTTCCGATCGCCGCTGGTGTGGGACTTTTTCGCCATCACGACCTATCTGACCGGCAGCGTGCTGTTCCTGCTGCTGCCGATGATTCCGGACTTCGCGCTCGTCCGCGACCGGACCGCGGGGCTGCGCAGCCGCATCTACGGCGTGCTGGCGCTCGGATGGCAGGGCACGCCGAAACAGTGGCACCGGCTGGAATCGGCGATGCAGATCATGGCGATTGCGATTATTCCGGTCGCCGTGTCGGTCCACACGATCGTGTCGTTCGACTTCTCGATGGCGCCGGTCCCGATGTGGCATTCGGCCATCTTCGGTCCCTATTTCGTGGCGGGGGCGATCTTCAGCGGCATCGCTGCGCTGATCCTCGCGATGGCCGCGCTGCGGAAGTTCCTCCACCTGGAGGCGTACTTACATCCGGTCCACTTCCAGAACCTCGGCAAGCTGCTGCTGATGATGTCGTTGCTCTGGGCCTATTTCACGTTCAACGAGCGTCTGACGGTCTGGTACGGCAATGCGACGGCGGAGCGCGAGACGCTCCTTGTCACGCAGAGGGGCTCGTTCGCGCCGCTGTTCTGGACCATGGTCGCGTGCAACTTCGTGGTTCCTTTCGTCATTCTCTCGCTGAGGAAGCTGCGCACGGTGTCGGGCTGC
>QHWF01000362.1 GCA_003222455.1 Acidobacteriota bacterium | reverse complement strand
CCGTAGAGACGATAGGACATCGTGCCGAATGGCGTCGGTTTGATCGTCCCATCGTTCACGGCGGCGGCGACCGCCTCCTGGATGTCCTTGTCGGACTTGCCCTGCGCGCGCAGTCTGGCGGTGAAATCGCGGCGCGGGGCCGTCACCGCGTTGTAGCACCACGTGAACCCGTCGGCGCCCCGTGGCGTGCACTCGACGGAATTGGTGCCCTTCCGCAAAACGATGCGCTCGCCGGTCTTGACGTCGTACTTGTAGACGGTCGCACCCGCGCGCAGATCCTCGGGCAGCGGCAAGGTGGCCTGCGTAATCTCGTCGGCGGCCTGATCCGTGATCGACGACGACTTGGCGGGCGGATTGATCGGAATCATGATGTGCGCGCCCGGCGTGCCAGGCAGCATCATCCACGGCAGGCCGCGGCCTTCCAGCGCCGCGTCACGTTGGCTCCCGGTGGACACGCCGACGGCCTCGGGTGTGGCATTGGGCAGCGACATCACCCACAGATGCTGGATGCGATCGCGCTTGTCGTATCCGCGGTACGACATCATGCCCTTGGCCGATGCCGGAAGCGTGCCGGCCTTCACTGCAGCCGCCACCGCCTGCTGGATTTCTTCGTCGGTCTTCTTCCCGGCGCGCAGCTTCGCCTCGAGATCGCGACGCGGCGCGAGCGACTTGTGATAGCACCGGGTGAAGCCGTCGGCCATCCGGGGCTGGCACTCGATGAAATTGGTGCCTTGACGGAGGACCTTGCGGGCGCCGGTTTCGTCGTAGGTGACCACGGTGGCGCCGGCGCGCAGGTCGTCCGGCAGGATCTGCACGGCCTCGACGATCCGTGGATCGATCGAGGACGCCTGTTCGGTGGCGGCCATCACGGGAACTGACAGGGCGATCGCCGTCGCCGCGAGGATGACGTTCTTCATGACCTGCATCTCCTTCCGGGGGTGGGGCCCCGGGCGCCTCGGCGCCCTCGGTTCGTCGCCGTCATTATGAGACGGACCGTTGATGGACCGGCTCGCCGAATCATTGACGGTTGTACGCGATGCCGATGCCTTGCGCCTTTTCGATCGCGATAACCATCGCCGGCACGATCGTCACGCCGGGCAACAGGTTGGCGCGCAGGTCCTTCCCGATGTCGGGCGCCTTGCCTTTGCCCCGCGCTTCGAGCTCCAGGCACCAGCCGTCGAGCGCGTTCGCGCACAGCAGGAAACTGGCGCCCATCTTCTGCAGGTTTTCAATGCCGATCCCCGGCATCGCTTCGGCCAACGCGGGAATCGTCGGCGATGAAATGGCCTGCATCAGCAGGTGCAGATCGTCCTTCGTGGGCCGGTAGAACACGTTGCGCGTATAGGGCTTCCCCGCCATGTCCTTGAGAGCCGTGTACTCGCCAAGGCCGTACTTCGCCCACGTGGCGTCGTTGAACGCCAGCGAAATGCTCGCCTGATTCCCGATGCCGTAGAACGTGCCGACGGCGCCGACTTGACCGGCCCCAGCCTTGTAGACCGCCGTATAGGTGTTCAGGTAATTGAGGATGTGCAGCAGGGGCATCCCGTTCTTGTGCTGCGGGAAATCGAACAGGCACCGGCGGGTGCCCTTGACGTCTTTGATCCAGTCGTCGGGTCCCGACTCCTGGGCGGCCACGGTGCGCATTCCACTCATCGGAACACTCGCCGCTGCAGCGGCGCCGAACATTCGACGCAGGAAGCTGCGGCGATGAGTTGTTTCTGCTGCGTTCATGTCCCCTCCTTGTGACGACTTCGACGCACCTGATCAGCCGCGCCTCAGTCTGTGATCTGGCCTCTCGGTACGGCGAACGAGATCCCACCCGGCCCGCACGTCCTCGGGCCGGACGGACGGCATCGTGCACGGGCCGGCGAACGCAAAAGGCTGCAAAGCCGGCCTCTGCGTTCGATCGTGTCGTTCGCTGAAAATGAGGCGAACCGGGTCGACGCCAGTATATTACGAGATCGCCAGATCCGTGGGCTCCGGTGTTGAAGTCCGCCCCGAATGGAGGATGCCGGATCGTTAATGGTTGAGCGTCTGTTGTCTACCAGCCACGACGATCAACGCAGAACTCGCGGAACCCGCAGAGAAACAGGTCTTGTTCTGCGAGTTCTGCGGTTTCTGCGGTTTCTGGTTGAATGTCGTGCCGTGTGGCGCGGCAGTTACTCGGACACGCTCCAGTAACCGTGTCGGCTTGATCGGCGGGTCGAGTCCGTTACTCGTGCCGGAGGGCGACAAGTTGCAGAATCAGACGCCTGGCGATACGTTCTCGTCGACACAGGCAGCAACGCATCCCCGGAACGGCATGCTGTGGAGGACACATGAGGACGAAACTGCTCGCGCGCGTCGTTCTTCCGGCCGTGTTGTGCGCGGCCGGAGGCACAACCGTCCTGGCGCAGGTACAGGCGGGACGCATCCTCGGTACCGTGTACGATCCGCAGCACGCGGGGATACCCGGCGCGACGGTCACGGTGGCGAATCTCGCCACAAACGTCGCCAGGACCGTCACGACCACTGCAGAGGGTCAGTACGTCGTCACGCCGCTCGATCCCGGAACCTACCGGGTGAGCGCCGAGATTCAGGGCTTCCAACCGGCCGTGCGCGATGGCGTGGAGTTGACCGTTGGTCAGTCGGTTCGCGTGGAGCTGGCGCTCGCCCTCAGCACGATATCCACCGAAGTGCAGGTCACCGCGCAATCGCCCTTGCTGAACACCGAGTCGGCGACGCTCAGTCAGGTGATCAGCAACGAGCAGATTGTCGATCTGCCATTGAATGGCAGGAGCTTTCATGAGCTGGCCCGGCTCACACCGGGCACCGCGCTGCTTGCGTCGACCGGAAACGTGCAGACCGTCCGCCCGGAGGCGGTGAACGGAAACATCATCGGCGGCGTGAGCGGATGGCAGACGCGGTTCCTGCTCGACGGCGTGGATGTCACCGAAGAGCATCAGGGCGGGACCTGGATCCAGACGTCAGTCGATGCGCTGCAGGAGTTCAGCGTTCATCAGAACGCCTACTCCGCCGAATTTCACGGTGCGGGCGCCACGTTCAACGCCGTGACGAAGTCGGGCACGAACGCATTCCACGGAAGCTTGTTCGAGTTCCTGCGCAACGACGCGTTCGATGCGCGGAACTTCTTCGCGCAGACAAAAGAAAAGCTGGAACGCAACCAGTTCGGCAGCACCCTTGGCGGCCCCGTGCGGGTTCCGGGGATCTACGACGGCAGGAAGAAGACCTTCTTCTTCGCGAGCTATGAGGGGCAGAGGCGGAGACAAGGAAACGTCAGAGTGAGCATCGTTCCCACCGCGGCACAGCGGGCGGGGAACTTCAGCGGCCTGGCGCCGATTTACGATCCGCTGACCACGACACCGAGTCCCTCCGGCAGCGGTGCGGTGCGTACCCTGTTTCCGAACAACATCATTCCGCTGAATCGGCTCTCGCCGCAGGCGCAGTTCTTCAACCAGTACATCCCGTTGCCGAACTCGGCGAACGGAACGTTCGTTTCGACGCCGATCACGGTATTCGACGCCAACCAGGTCACGCTGCGAGTCGATCAGGAAATCAATTCCAGGAACAGGTTCTTTGCCCGGTTCAGCAACCACCACAGCACCGAGGAGACGCCCAGTGCCTTCCTGACGCTGGGATCCACGCGTCTCAGCGGTCCCGCCTGGAACCTGGCGGTGGCGCTGACCTCGAATCTCGGACCATCGATGGTTCACGAGGTCCGGTTCAGCCGCATGTACGGCGAGTACCGCTCCACGGCGTACTTTCAGGGGCAGGGCGTCCAATTGCTCCGGCAGGCGGGCATCACCGGCCACGAAATCATTCAGGATCCGAACATCGCGAGCATCCCGGCCTTCACCTTTTCGGGTTACCAGGGATTCTCGGGCAATGCCGACGACGGGCGGCCGAAATGGCAGGACCGGGGCGAATACGAGCTCACCGATAGCCTGACCTGGATCGCAGGCAAGCACATTCTCAAATTTGGCGGGAGGATCTACCGCCGCAACATCCTGTTCACGGATGCCAGAAGCCATAATGGCGTCTTCAACTTCACCGGCGTCATGACTCAGAATCCGGCCTCGGCCACGGGGACGGGCGACGGATTTGCCGACTGGATGCTCGGCTATCCTGCCAACGCGACCCGCTCGAATCCGGCGACGTGGTGGGGTGGAAACGGCACCTACTGGCACGGCTTCGCCCAGGACGATCTGAAAGTCTCCAACACCCTGACGCTCAATCTCGGCCTGCGGTACGAGTACACGCCGTGGCTGACGGGTTACCGGAACCAGGCCGCAGGGTTCGATCCGTCACGAGCCAAATCAATCATCGTTTCGAGCGAAACCGATCAGATCGATCTCGCCGCTCAGCCGATGGCGGACGTTGGCTATTCGCTCTTTCGCGATTTGATCCAGACCAGCAGTCAAGCGGGCGTGCCGCTCACGATCACGGCCAACGACACGCGTCAGCTTGCGCCGCGTGTTGGTTTGGCGTGGCAGCCGTTCGGCGAGCGCACCGTGCTTCGCGGCGGGTATGGCGTCTTTTACGAAGCGGAAGGCACGAGCGGGCGCCTGAATTTCAACTTCA
>QHWF01000361.1:6259-6818 GCA_003222455.1 Acidobacteriota bacterium | reverse complement strand
GTCATCCCGGACGAAGCCATCGAAGCTGGAGAGCGGGCAATCCGATCCGTGTTCGAGAATGCGCGTGGCGAGGTGACCACCGAAAATCTTGTCGCACATCTCGAGCAGATCGTCGGCTACGGCAAGACGACGTGGCCGTTGCCGGCGATTCGAAGGTTCGTCGACGTGCTGATCGCGGTGGCCGCGGCGCGCCGGACGTCGCCGGCGCTCGAAGCACGCTGGTTGAACCTGTTCGGCTTTTGCTTCCGTCCGGGATTCGGAGCGGCGAAGGATCCGTGGCGCATTGGCGAGGCGCGGGCGATCTACACGGCCGGCCTGGCGTTCCCCAACGCCGCCCAGAACCACGTGGAGTGGCTCGTGCTGTGGCAGCGTGTCGCGGGCGGTTTTTCGGCCGGACAGCAGCGCGAGCTGTCGCAGCGTGTGATGGGCGAGCTGGGACTCCTGGGCCGGAAGGCCGCGCGGCTGAATCCGCAGATCGAGCGCGAAAGCTGGCGCCTGCTCGCCAGCCTCGAACGGCTCGATGCAGCCACGCGGGCGACGATCGGAGACGAGCTGCTGA
>QHWF01000361.1:0-6246 GCA_003222455.1 Acidobacteriota bacterium | reverse complement strand
GCTCGGCGCACGTGTACCGTTGTACGGTCCGCTCAGCAGCGTCGTGCCGCCTCCGAGCGCGACGCGCTGGCTCGACGCGCTCGTCTCCATCAAACTGACAACGCCGGACCTCGGGGCCGCAGTCGTGCAGATCGGCGCCCGCACCGGAGACCCGCTGCGCGATGTCGATGACGCCGCGCTCGCGCGCGCACGGGATCGGCTGCACGGCGCCGGCATTCCCGATGAAGCGCTGCGACACCTCGATGTCGTGATCCCGTCCTCGATCGCCGATGCCAATCGAGTGTTCGGCGAGCCGCTGCCCGATGGCCTGCGACTGTCAACGCTCGACGCCGAAGGCCCGGCCCTGTAGAGACTCCAGACACGACGATCAACGCGGAACTCGCGGAACCCGCAGAGCCAACCGGCTTTGTTCTGCGAGTTCTGCGGTTTCTGCGTTGAATGGCGTGCGGTGTGGGGGGTTAGCCGGACACGCTCCTACGCTGAGCGTTGAGAGTCCGAGCGTCATCAGTGTGTCATTCCGTACATCAGATAGTTCACAGCGAGCTTGTACGCTTCGTTCGTATCGTCCACCGGCCGCAACCCGCGTCCCGACCATTCCCAGTACTGCGAGATGTCGGTGTTGTAGTTCACGATCATCACGAGCCGTTTGCGCGGGTCGTTGTCCTCGAAGACGCCGCGGAAGATCGGGCGGCCGCTGTTGTAGGCCTGCGGAAAGTTCTCGAGAATCTGCGCGCCGATTTCGAAGAACGAGTGAAAGATCGGATGCGACGCGTCCATCTCGAAGAAACGAACGCCCGGCAGGACGCGCTGCATGTTCGCGGCGAACGGCTCCCATCCGCCCGTTTCGTTGCCGCGCCAGCCGAGCATCTTGAAGTCGTCGACGATGACGAAGCCGCCCTTCTGGATGTAGGTACGGAGCGCGGCAGCTTCGGTCTCGCTCAGCGTCCACCATCCGACTTCGATGATGTACGCAATCGGATACTTGAACAGTTCGGGATCGTCGAGCGTGAGCACGTTCACGTCGTCGGTGTGCGGGCCGAGATAGCTGATGTCGTTCATGATGCGCATCAGGTTCTCCTCGGCAATCGGGTAGCCATGCACCCACGACGGACGGCCGCCAGCCCAGTAACCGCCCGGCGCCGTCTCGTACTGAATGCGGACGAACGTGAACCGCCCATCGTACGGCACGTTGTGGATGGCCGGTGACCGTCCCCAGTAGCCGAGATCCTCGAAGCGCCGCTGGGCGAGCGCTGCCGCCGCGATCGACAGCGCGACGACGACAGCCATGCACACGCGAGTCACAGCGACCATCCTACGCCGGGCGCATAAGGACTTTGCCGTTAAGTGTCCCCACGGCTCTGGGCCATGGCCCTAGGCTCTAGGGCAGGAGCGAACCGTCACGATTGAACGCAGAGGCCGCAAAGGTCGCAAAGAAGAACAATACTTCTTAGCGGCCTTCGCGGCCTTTGCGTTCCACGGCAGCATCGCTTAGTCGGACACGCTCCTAGGTGTCACCACGCCAAATCTTCTCGATCTTCGCATCGCGTTCGGACGTGAGCCGCTCGCGATCGCGACGGTACTCCTGGTCGAGCGTCTCGCGTTCAGCCGGATCGAAGACCCGCCGCAGCTTCGAGTGGTGCAGCACTTCCCGTTCGGCAATCTTCGCCTCGCAGAAATTGCGCGCCTCGGCAATCGCCGCCTTCTGCCCAGCGGTCAAGGTCTTCGTCTCGACGCCGGCGTCCTCGTCTTTCTTTCTGAGACGCTCCATCGCGAGCTCGAGCGCCGACTTGAGTGGTTTGTCTTCAGCCATACGTTCAGGAGTCCATCCGATCACACCCTCGCACGACGGGGACGCGGACGACGGTTCGAATCTGGCATTCGGAATTTCGGAAGCAGGAATGCGTTAACGCAATCAGCATTCCGAATTCCGAATTCCGAATTCCGAATTCCGAGTTTCCAAATTCCCAATTCCGAATTCCAAATTCCTATAGGCCCGCGGTACGAGTGAGCTTGCCGTCGCGCGTCCATTCCGTTCCGCCAACCGTCACCGTCACGTCGGTGAAGAAGTTCCACCGCACATAACCGCCGCTGATCCGTCCGCCAAGCTCACTGTTGTCGCCGAGCGACAGCCGCACGACGGCCGATCCGTACCCATAGTACGGAATCCACGGCGCCCGGTCGGGGACGGCGAGCAGCGGATTGAATCCCAGCGCGAACTCGCGGAAGGCGCGCCCGGCCGCGCCCGCCTTCTGCATCTCGGCTTCGACCGCCGCCTTGCCGCTCGTCGCCGTGATGTCGACGACCCGCCCGCGCGCGAACCGCAGCTTCAGGCCTTCAACCGGCCGTCCATCCCACTGCGAGGGCGCGAATGCGACGACGCCGTCGACGCTGTCTTCGAGCGGCGCGACGCGGATCGCGCCCGCCGGCAGCTCGATCTCCTTGTCGATCAGCACGGCTCCCTGTGCGGCTCGCGCCCTCGACGCGTCGCCGTCCTGAACATTCACCGGCCGATCGCCGGCGCGGAACCGGAGGTCGGTCCCGGCCGGCGATGTGATGTGCGCGTCGCCGGTCTTCAAGGCCGCGGCGAATCTGCGCTGAGCCTCGGCCAGGGCCGTGTAATCGGTCTGCAGCAAGGCCCGTTGATACAACGCATCGATTTCGAACCGGGGCGGAAGCGGCTGTCCGGCGATCGGATAGGCGCTGCCGCCTTCAACCCAGTGAAAGTGTATCGTCCGGCGGCCGCGACGCTCGGTCAAGTCCTCCTTCAACCAGTCCTGCATGGCGAGATACGCGGGATGCGACGTGTTCGCCCCAGGCAGCATGATCGCGGCGTCGATATCGCGAAACATCGGCTTGTAGTGCGCCCGCGCCTCGCGCGCGCCCTTCTGCAGGACGGCGGTTTCGAAGGAGGCGGGCACCGGTTCCTCGAGCACGTCCACGACGCCGAGATCGACGCCGCCGGCGCGCATCACTTCGTATCGGATGAACGGCACGAGCGCCGCGAACGTGCCGGGATGGGCAATTGACACCACGCGCTCGCCCGGTTCGAGGGCGAGTTGCAGCACGATGCGTTTCGCCATCGCCGCATAGTCGAACGACATGCGTGGCTGTGCGAATACGGCGCTGCCACAGAGCAGGGCAACTGCGCAGAGCGACCATTTCATGTGGAACATTATCGCCGACGTGGTCCGGCTGACGCCGGACACTACCGACGAACGTGGAGGCCGCGAAGGCCGCTTCTGCTTATCCGGTTGTTTTCAGCAGACCACTATATGGTGCGATTCCGCACTCTGCCGCGCATCGGCGCCACGAGGGCGGGTCGCGCAGAAACCCTGGGAGCAGCCCGACGCACGCGTCAGACGGAAAAATGCCCTGGAGGCGCCGAAATCCGCGGCAGCTTACGGAGCTGCCGCATCCCGCCGACCAGCCGCCGGCGGGGCATTTTTCCGGACTGTCGACCGGGTTTAACAGCCCGTGGTGAAAGTCCAGCGTCGCACCGAGGGCGGCGATGCGCCCTCCTCCACCCCACGGCGCAGAGTCCACGCCGTGGGGGCCCCGGCGAAGCGGCGCGACGAGCGCAGAGGGGTCCCCACCGTGCGTCTTGTGCACGGTGGGGTGCAATACCGGGAGTATTTGAACGAGGAGCAACGCAGCCAGCCGGGGCCCCCAACGCGGCAGCCGCGTTGGGGTGGAGGAGGGATGCAGCGCCGGCCGAATGCAGCTGGAGTTTCACCACGGGCTGTTAAGGGCGACCGGCCGTCGTGGCCTCTACGCCGGCGCGGCACCGGCACTCCACAATATGCAGTTCCTGCTGAAACAACCGGCTCCGTCCCGTAGTACGGTTGGATCGATGCCGCTCGTGGCTCTCGACCGTGTCGCGCTCGCATTCGGCCATCTGCCCCTGCTCGACAGCGTGTCCCTGCAAGTCGAGCCAGCCGAGCGCGTCGCTGTAATCGGGCGCAACGGAACGGGCAAGTCAACGCTCCTGAAGATCATCGGCGGCGACCTGCCTCCCGACAGCGGCTCGGTCTGGCGTCAGCCGGCGCTGCGGATCGCGCGTCTCGAGCAGGACGTCCCGCTTTCGACCGACCGCGCGGTGTTCGACGTCGTGGCTGAAGGGCACACGCATCACCTCGACGTTGATGAGGAGTGGCTGCGCGAGCACCACGTGGATCTCATCCTGTCGCGGCTGCAGCTGCCGGCCGAGGCCATCGTCGACACGCTGTCGGGTGGATGGCGTCGCCGCGTGCTGCTCGCGCGCGCGCTGGTGGGCCAGCCCGATCTCCTCCTGCTCGACGAGCCGACGAACCATCTCGACATCGACGCCATCGCCTGGCTCGAGACGTTCCTGACCGATTACGCCGGCGCCGTGATGTTCGTCACGCACGACCGCGCGTTTCTGCAGCGCCTCGCCACACGGATCGTCGAGATCGATCGCGGAGCGCTCACCTCGTGGCCGGGCAACTACGCCACGTATCTGCGACGGAAGGACGAGGCGGTGGCCATCGAGGCGACGGCGCAGGAGCGCTTCGACAAGAAGCTCGCCGAAGAGGAAACCTGGCTGCGACAGGGCGTCAAGGCGCGGCGCACGCGCAACGAAGGACGTGTCCGCGCGCTGATGGCGATGCGTGCGGAACGCGCCGAGCGGCGCGAGCAACCGGGCAGCGTGCGCCTGCAGGCGGAGCCGGCGGATTCGTCGGGCAAACTGGTGTTCGAAATCGATCGTGTCTCGAAATCGTTTCCAGGCTCCGAGTTCCGGATTCAGACCTTCTCCGCACGCATCATGCGCGGCGATCGCATCGGCCTCATCGGCCCGAACGGCGCCGGCAAGACGACGCTGCTGCGGATGCTGCTTGGCGAAGCGGCGCCCGACACCGGCGAAGTGCGCCGCGGGGCGACGGTCCAGATCGCGTACTACGATCAGCAGCGCGAGCAGCTCGATCCCGACAAGACGGTGTTCGAGACAGTGGGCGAGGGGAACGATACGGTCACCGCCAATGGCCGGACGCGCCACGTGCACGCGTATCTGCGCGATTTCCTCTTCACGAACGAGCGCGCGCGATCGCCGGTCAAGGCGTTGTCGGGTGGCGAACGCAATCGCCTGCTGCTGGCGCGCCTCTTCGCACGGCCGGCAAACGTCCTCGTGCTCGACGAGCCAACCAACGATCTGGATCTCGAGACGCTGGAGCTGCTGGAGGCGGAGCTCGTCGACTGGCCCGGCACGCTGCTGCTGGTCAGTCACGACCGTGCCTTCCTCGACAACGTGGTCACCAGCACCTTCGTGTTCGAACGCGATGGACGCGTGCAGGAGTACGTGGGCGGATATGAGGACTGGGTACGGCAGCGCTCGCGCCAGGTCCGCCTTGAGCCGGACACGACACGAGATCTTGCCGGCCAGGCGCCGGCTGCGGCGCACAGGACGAAGCCGGACACGACCAGCGCGAGCCGCCGTACCACGCCGCACCGGTCCCCGAAGGCGTCAGCCGGGCATCAGAAGCTGTCGTTCAAGGAGCAGCGCGAGCTCGAGCACCTCCCGGCACGCATTGAGGCGCTCGAGGTGGAGCAGCGGACGCTCAACGCGCGGATCGCGGGCCCCGACTTCTACAAGGAAGGCGCTGAAGCGATTCGCGAGACCCTGGCGCGCTGCGAGACGATCGTCCGCGAGCTCGGCGACGCCTACGTGCGGTGGGAAGCGCTCGAGTCCCGAATGCCCGCGCAACCCGAACGGCGGTAGCGGAGGAAATCGCCCGGTGCGTCACTGACAGGCGGCGTGATGGCACTCGCAACGGAGCTCGGTCTTGCTTCCCGCCTGCTTGCAGTGCTCGCTGCAGTATCTGCCGAAGGGTCCGCCTTTTTCGACCGTGCAATTGCACGCTGGATGCGCACACTTTTCGGCCATGACGCACCTCCGCCCGGCATTCTACGCCCGCCGCCTGTTGCGCGGAAATGCACCAGCACCGCCGCATAGGACCCGGCGGAGGAACCAGATGCCCGGCGGCTAGCGTGGCCTGGTGAGCTGCTGTTCCTCTGGTTTTCGCATTCCCTGGTGGAGGCCTTTCGTATGCATACCCGGGAACATCGCAGTCTGCTGGCCGGTGCCGAAAAGCGGCTGCTCATCGCTCTCGCACAGCGGCTGCCGCCATGGACCACGTCCGATCATCTGACGCTCGTCGCTCTGCTGGCGATGCCCGTGGCCGGTGGGTGTTTTGCCCGCATTCCGCATGCGCCGTGGAGCGCCGCGGCCTT
>QHWF01000360.1 GCA_003222455.1 Acidobacteriota bacterium | reverse complement strand
TCCAGCGGCTCTGGCCGCCGGGCATGCGAGCCGGCTCGCTGGCGTCCACCTCCGCCCAGTCGCGCCACGGGTGCGGCTCGAGTGCGCGGTCGCGCAGCGGCGCGAGCTCCGACACGAGCTGTCTGCGCATCGCCATCGTGAACGACGAGGTCACGCCCACATGATGCAATGTCCCGCGTTCGTCGTACAGACCAAGCAACAGCGATCCAACGCGCTCATCTTTGCCGGCTTTGTGCCAGCGAAAGCCGGCCACGACGCAATCGGCCGTTCGTACATGTTTCAGTTTGATCATCGCGCGCTTGCCCGGCTCGTACGATCCCAGTTCCGGTTTCGCGATCACGCCGTCGAGGCCCGCGCCCTCGAATCGCGACAGCCATTCCGAGGCGACGACGGGATCCCGCGTGGCCGGGGTGACGTGGATCGGTGGTTTGACGGCGGCAAGCGTCTGTTCGAGCAGGGCGCGGCGCTCGCGCTGCGGCATGTCACGGACGTCGCGACCGCCACAGGCGATGAGATCGAATGCGACAAAGGACGCCGGCGTCTCTTTCGCGAGCCTGGCGACGCGCGACGCCGCGGGATGAAGCCGGAGCTGAAGGCGCTCGAAATCGAGTCCCTGCGACGTGGTGATCACGATCTCGCCGTCGATGACGCAGCCGTCCGGCAAACCGGCAAGAAAGGCCTCGTGAAGCTCGGGAAAGTATCGATCGAGCGGCCGGAGATCGCGGCTCTGGATATAGACGGTCGATTCTCCGCGGAAGACGAGTGCGCGAAATCCGTCCCATTTGGGTTCGTACAGGAACGGCCCGGTGGGCAGCGCATTTGTCAATCTGGCGAGCATTGGCTCGATTGGCGGCGCAACAGGAAACGTGTCAGGAGGCGGCATAGCTCAACAGCCCGTGGGCTGTCAAAGGTCGCAGTGTAAGCGACTTCCTAAATGAACCGTCAGCTCCCGAGGCCGGCTCAGGCAAACTGTCAACGAGAGTCTGACATCGCGGCACGGCTCATCACGAAGTCACGAAGAGTACGGAAGGACACGAAGAGTCTTTGTACAAATTTTCTTCGTGAGCTTCGTGTTTCTTCGAGTCTTCGTGATGAGCTGTATGTGGGTGTTTGCTCGGCGGCCTAGCCGGGCCTCGGCTCAGTCAGCCCCGGGGCGCAATTCAGTGCAGCGTCCAACCCATAAATCCTTTCCGGCATTGCGTTTGCTGCTCTAGTCACGAGCTTCGTTAGACGTGTAGCGCGGGATACCAGGTGGGTGGGTGAAGGTCCGAATCACGGAAAAGCCACGGGAGCTCGAACTCGACGGTGTCAGGCTTGATGGGTTGATCCAGGGGATGGTGCGCGACGTCTCGTCGCTCATGGGAACATGGCTGATTATCAAGGGATACGCTGAACTCGAGATGCGCCAGACAGGTCAGGACCGCCTGGAGCTCACGGGTGTTCGTCACCGTCGCCGGCATCCGTCCCGCCGCCGGCACACCGAGCGCCGCGCCGCTCCCGATTGATCACGAACTGCTCGTACTCCTCGAGCGTGTCGATATCGTTGAAGGCCCCTTCGTCGGCCGTCTCCATGTCGCCGGCGGCAGATGCGTGCGCTCGCACGACTGCCTTCGCTCCGGTCGTGGGATCTGCCGCACGGAGCTCCGCAAACAACGAACGATCCATCAGCAACGGATGGCCATGACGGGAACCCGACGTCGGCCTGACGATCCGCGCCTGGGTCTGGCGATAGCGATCGAGCACCGCGCGGACCGTGGCCTTCGATACCTGAGGCACGTCAACCAGCATAAGGAGCATCGCCTCGACACCAGGGCGATCGATCACACTCAATCCGGCGAGCACCGACGACAACTGACCGCGATCGTACTCGCGGTTTTCGACAAACCGCGCCGGCAGGTCGCCGGGGAATGCCCGGATGACGGCATCGGCCTCGTGACCCACGACGACTACGACATCATCCACTTCGGCGGCAAGGAAGGTTCTGACGATGTGGCCGAGAAACGTGTCGGCGCTGTCGAACGGCAGCATCGCCTTCGAGCGCCCCATTCTCGACGAGCGGCCCGCCGCAAGCACCAGCGCGGGGATCACACAGGTAATGTTATAGAATCGCCGCGATGACCGCTGTCGATCTGCGCATCCGCTGTCAACGCTGCGGCGCCGACATGGAGCTTCGCGATCCGGGTCCGGACATGCCGTGGGCACCCGATCAGTTCTGGGTGTGCCCTCGCTGCGGCCGGCATTTCTGGACGACATATCCGCCGCCGGCCAGTCGTGAGAAGCCAAAGCCCGCTGCCGGAACGTCGGCCGCGCCGACACCCTGAGATTGCCGTCAATCGGATGTTTTATGACTCACTACACGCGCGCTGACGACCCGGACGACGAAGCCGATGACGAAGACGACGACGACTTCGGCGACGATGGGGATGGGCCCGACGACGAGGACGAAGACGACGAAGGTGACGACGAGGACGTCGAGACGTGGCAGGTTTTCGCAGAAATCACAGCATTCTTCCGCTAAAACCTACTCTCTGCTTGACTTCCGGCGCTGAAATGCTAGACTGGCCCAGATTTCCAGCTGAGCTACAGCCGGAAACACTCGGCCGGCTCCCGCGTCGCGACGATCGTCCGTTTTGGCAGACGCCCGTAACCGGCTGAGTCCCCGTCGGATATCCCTCGGGGTTCGAATACGGGAGGGCTTCGGGTATGCCAACCGGAACAATCGCTCGACTCCTCATTGACAAGGGGTTCGGCTTCATCCGCGACGAAGGCGGAATCGAACATTTTTTCCACCGAAGCTCCGTCCGGGGTGCAGTATTCGAGTTGCTGCGCGAAGGCCAGCGGGTTGAATTTACGCCGGAAGAATCGCAGAAAGGCCCGCGTGCGGGTGACGTCCGCCTGATCGAAGGCTAGCACCAATTTGGGATTGTAGATTTCAGAGTGTAGATTTCAGATTGGACATTCAATCTGCGACCGCACCCGGCAATCTACAATCTCAATTGGAAGCGAACGGGGCCCGGTGGCCCTCCCGGTCTTCAAAATCGGTTGCTCCCCGCTCACGCGGGGAGGCTCGGTTCGACTCCGAGGCGCTTCCGCCAGCCTCAACTTTCAACTCTCAAGTCTCAACTCTCAGGATTCCTCACCGAACTCATCTCTCGAGCCGTTCTTGAGACTTGAGACTTGAGACTTGAGACTTGTGAATGCAGCCAGCACCCGCGAAGTATCACTGAGATCGTCGAACACCACGTCTGCACCGGCCAGGTCGCCGGCCGTATGGCTCCCCGTGGCGACCGCGATGCAACGCGCGCCGGACGCCGCCGCGCAAGCGACGTCGAGCGGCGTGTCGCCCACGACCACGATGTCGGACGATGAGACGGATGGCCCGCCACATGAGGCCACGACCGCAACCGCTTTCGCGACAAGCCGGTTTCGGTCGGTCGTAGCATCGCCGAACGCGCCGCCGGAAAAATAGCGCCACAGGTCGAAGTATTCGAGCTTCAGCCTGGCCGCGGTTTCGTAGTTACCCGTCAGCAGCGACAAAACAATATCGCTTTGGCGCGACAGCGTTTCGAGCAATTCGCGAACGCCCGGCATGACGCCCTTGCGAGGTCCGGGTTTATCGAGCTCGAGGGAGAGGTATCGGAGATATACGTCGGGGAAACGCGCGAGGTCCGGCGCGTCGCGGGGAATACCGTGAGCCGCAGCAGCGTCGAAAAGAATCGCCGCGTCAGTCCGTCCGGGCATGGGAATGCCGCGAAAGGCGTCGTCGATGGCGAAAAGCTCCTGAAAGGCCCGTGTCATCGCACGGCCACCGGCGCCGCCGGTCAGGACGAGCGTGCCATCGATGTCGAACAGAACGAGCGTCGTCAGAGTGCGTCGCTCAGCCTTCGCTGCGGACGTTTCCTGCCCGCGGCCCCTTGGCCGAGGGTTCCTCCTCAAAGCTCACGCGTTGGCCTTCGTTCAACTGGTCGAAGCTGCCCTGCACGGAGCTGCGGTGAAAGAACCACTCCTGTCCGCCGTCGTCGCGAATGAATCCGAACCCTCTGTCGCGAACGAGTCGCTTGATCGTACCGGTCGCCATCCGAGTCTCCTTGAGACGCGCACGTGTTGCCCGAGGACTGGAATATCAATATTCGTTCCATCCGAAGTTCTTTCGTTTCGTGTGCATTTGGATTGAAACCAATGGCTGAGTCGTGTTCGGAACACCGAAAAGAGGTACGTCCTTGTACAAACGGCCGGCGCCTCGTGGTAGTGGAAAGCCAATCGTCCAGGTTCCTACCTCGACGTCGGCGCGCCGCTTGTGACAGGTCTGTTGGGGGCGGGCCGGGCCGGGCCCGCTGGCCCCGTGCCCGCGCGACGCTCGGCTGAAAGTCTCGCGCTACGAACTCCTCACCCGTAGCGCGAGCCTCACGCTCTTCACCGGTCCGCCGGATCAGCACGCTACTTCACGTTCACTGTAATCGTTTCGGCAGGGTATTGTGCAAGTCGTCGCCGAGTTGCACCGACAGTTTGTGTTTCCCTGGCGTCATCTGCGAATCGAACACGTCCTTGCCGTCGCCGAAATGCACCCATGACGGCGTCCCTTTCACGATGGTCTTGCCGGCCGGCAGACAGTTTTCGTCGATGCCTACATGGTAATGGGCGACACCGGGCCTCGTCGTCGTGACGTCCCCGGGAGGAACCGCCTCGATCTTGACGCCTTCGGATCCGAATTTCATGTGCACCGGACTGGAGACCGTCGCGTTGTTCTTGGGCTCGATGAAGAAGACACGCGGTTTGGCCGACATCTTGGCAGAGGACTTGGCCGCCTGAGCGTGGCTCACGACACCGAAACCGGCCGACATGACCGCGATCAGCAGTCCGAGCTGCGTTCTCACATGCATGGCTGGAGCTCCTTTCGGACACCATTCTAATCGACTCGCCGCCGTAACCACCCGCGGCGTCGCTCGGACAGCCGTCCCGTCGCCGGCTCCAGCGTGAGCACGCGCGTCGCGACATCGCCGGCGAACCGCTCGTCGGCGGTGAGCGCAACGACCGCGACGCCGCGTTCAGTCGAAACGCCGCGGATGTCGGCCGCCAACTCACGAGCCGCGCCGGCCTCCACGCCGGCGCTCACGTGCTCGAGGAGCAGGACCGCGGGATTGAGCGCCAGCGCCCGCGCGAGGCGGACACGAGCGTGGCCGGCGGCGTCGAGATCCGCCACGCGTTGCTCCCAGGCCGGCTCCGCGATGCGAGCCTCCGACGCGAGGGCCGCCGCGCGCTGCCGGACCTCTCCGGGAGGGGGCTCGATGTCGAGCGTGAACGGCAGCGCAAGATTCTGGATCACCGACAGGTGATCCAGCAGCACCGCCCGGTCACTGACGATGCCGAATCGATCGACAATGGCGAGCCACTCGGCGCTGTCGGCGATGTGCGCGGTGGGACGGCCGAAGAGCGTGACCGTCCCGGCGTCGGGCAGCGTCGCGCCCGTCACGAGATTCACGAACACTTCCGCCGACGGCCGATCGAATCCAAGCAGCGCGATTCGCTCCCCCGCGGTCAGCGTGAACTGCTGAATGCGAAGCGGCCGGAGACCGTGGTAATCCTTGGACAGACCGGCAATGGTCAGGACCGTATCGGTCACGACTCGATCAGGCGGTTGACCTCGCTGACAATGCGGCTGGACGCCAGGAGCGCGCCGATCTCGATCTTCACGGCTGCGAGATTACAGGCGAGTGCCCCGTACGCAATCACGCCGTGGACCATCGGTGGCAGCACGCCCGTGTCGACGCTGGCACCAATAATCGCCGTCGTCATCGTCACCGCCATGGCGAGCGTGCCAATCGAGAACACCGGCTTGCGCGCGGACGCGATGCGCCGGTAGAAGTCGCCGGTCACATGGTGCTCGGTCATCGCGTCCTTCACCGCTTTGCCCTTCCCGATGAGATAGAACATCATCATCGAGTGCGCGAGCAGCGTGACGAGCGTCGAGTAGATGCCGTACGAAATGTGGCGGCCGATGTCGCCGCCGCTGAGACCGAGCACCACGGTGATAACGAGCCCGGTGAGTCCGAGGAAAACGGCGGTGAGGAGTGCCTGAGCCAACGGCGTATTATCGCCGCTGCCAGGCCACGAAATGCACCCACAAAAAATGCAACCACGAAGTCAGGAAGACACGAAGAACGCACGAAGAAGACCAAAGGGGCTTTCTTCGTGGTTTCGTGGCTTCGTGGCAAAAAATGTAGCAACCACGAAGCATGCTGAGATTCGTGTGCTCGGTAGGTCCCTACGCCCGAACACGCTTGCGTGAGACCAGCCGATCGAAGGCGTCACGAGGCAGGGAGACCCCGCCTGGAACAGCACCATGCGACTCGTCGCCGTGGCAATCCGATCCGCCGGTGACCAGCAGGCCGTAGTGCTTCGCGGCGGCGAGGTATCGCGCCGTCGCCGGTTCGTCCTGATCGGTGTGATAGGCCTCGAGCGCGTCGACGCCCTCCGCCACGAAGTCCGGGATCCATTCATCGTGTCCGACGAGCGCGGGATGGGCGAGGGAGGCAAGGCCTCCGGCGTCGTGGATGCCGGCGAATACGGCCTGGGGCGGCGCGCCGGCGCGCGGTACGAACGCCGGCCGTCCGCGCGCGAGAAACCGCTCGAAGGCCTCGTTGATCGTCTGGACGTGGCCGGCCGCGATCAGCGCGCGCGCAATCCAGGGCCGCCCGATGGCTATCGCTCGATCGTCAACCGCCGGCCGAATGATGGTCTCGCCATCGAGATCGATGCCGAGCGATCGCAGCCGATGGAGCATCGCGCGGATGCGATCGAGCCGCTCCTGACGCTGGCCGGCGAGAAATGTCGCGAGCCGCGGCGACTGCACGTCGATGAAGTATCCCAGGACATGGACGTCCGCGGTTTCGCGGATCGCGGTGATCTCGATGCCCGGCACGAACGTGATTCCCCGCGCGCGGCACGCCTCGGCGGCGGCTTCGCAGCCGGCCGTGGTGTCGTGATCGGTGACGCTGAGCACGGTCACGCCTCGTGCCGCCGCTCGCGCGACGAGATCGGCTGGTGTCCAGCGGCCGTCCGATGCGGTTGTGTGGGTATGAAGATCGATCAACGGGCCCGCTTCGCGATCGGCGTCCGCCGCGACCGTCGATGGCGGCCCTGGCGCTCGCGCAGCGATCGATATTCGCGGACGAGGAGATCCCGGTGCGCGCGTTCTTCGTCGGCGAACTCGAGAAACACCTGCTTGCCCTCCGAATCCTCGAACCGTTCGCCGTACCGTTTGAAGAACTCGTGTGAGCCGCGCTCGCACTCGATGCCGATGAGCAGCGCCTGCTCGTCGTTCACGCCCTTGCGAAGCTGTTCGGCGCCGGTCGCAAACAGTCCGCTTGCGGCGCCCTTGAAAAAGAGGAACGTCGGCCGGCTCTCGAGCTGCGGGTCCTGGGCGATGAGCTCGCGATATCGCTTCTGCAGCGTCGCGAGGTGCTCACGCTCCTCGCCGGCGAGGCGTTCGAACACCGTGCGGCCGCGGACGTCTTTCGTCATGGCCGCGGCCCGGGTGTAGAACTCGAGGCCGCTGCGCTCGGTTGCGATCGCCATGCGCAGCGCGTCGCGCGCGAACACCAGCTCCGTGGTGGCGCCGTCAATAGTTGGCGTCTGCTTGCCGGTGCGGCATTCTTCGCACGTTCCGAAAATCTGGACGACCGACTGGCTTGGCGCGAAATGGCGAGCGGCCGCAATCTCCTCGATGAGCGATTCGACATCCGAGCTCAGGAACTCGGACGACCGATGGCAATTCGCGCAGATCAGGTGAAAATGCCGCGGATGACGGTAGGAAGGCTCGAAGCGGGAACGCCCTTCGCCGAAATCGACTTTGCGCGCAACGCCCGCCGTGACCATCCACTGCAGCGTGCGGTAAACCGTCGCACGGCCGATTCCGGCTTTCTCACGGCGGACGAGCTCGAACAGCTCGTCCGCGCTCAGATGAGCCTGTTGCCGCAGGAAAACGTTGAGGATCTGGTCGCGCTTGGAAGACCGCTTGCCGCCCGCCGGACGCAGGGTGGCAAGATCTGGAAGAGGGCGGTCTGTTCCCAACTGACCAATTTCACTCTACCGAGAATGACTGTCCGCATCCGCAGGTGGACGTCGCGTTCGGGTTCTTGATTGTGAAGCCGCCGCCCGTGATGGTATCGACGAAGTCGACCTCGGCCCCCAGCAGATACCGGACACTGATGGGATCCACGAACAGCTTGATGCCGTGGGACTCGTACACCTGATCGCCAGAACCCTGGCCGTTTTCCTCGATCATCAGGCCATACTGGAAGCCCGAACACCCGCCGCCCTGGACGAACACCCGCAACCCGCTTCCACTTTTGTTCTCTTCTGTGAGCAGCTCGGTAATCTTCGCGGCTGCCGTTTCGGATACGTTAATCATGCCACCATTATACCAAGCCGATGCCTTATACGCCCGTCCTGTCTGGCAACGCCGGCGATCTGTTCGATACCGCCGAGCGCCGATGGCACACGGTTCTCGAGGCGCGGCCCGACCTCTCACCGGCCATCGCCCTCCAGCGGCGGCTCTTGACGATTGTCGCCGACCTCGGCCAGGCGTTCGAGCATGGGCGCCTGCCACGCCTGTCGCTTCCGCCGAAGTACCTGGCGGCCAAGCTCTCGCGCGGTGTGCCCGCCCTGGCCGGCGAGCCAATCCCATTGCCCGTGCCGGTCCTCCAGCCGCCGTTCCTGCGGCTGTGCGAAGCCCTCGCGGAAGGGGGCGCGGGTGAAATGGCCACCCGCATCCAGGAAGCCGTTCAGAAGGGCGAGATCGGGGTGGGATCGCTGCTGGGGGCCTGTCTGGCGCGGAATCAGGCCGCCGTTCGCCACGTCGCCAGCCATCTTGGACTGGCACCGGATCTGCTGTGGCTCGTAGCCGAGCTCGCGGTCGGCCCGTTCGTGCACATCCTGCAGCGCGCGCTGTTCGACCCCGCGATCCATGAGGTGCTTCACTCGGCGCTGCAGGGATGGAATCGGGGCTATTGTCCGGCGTGTGGGTCCTGGCCGGCCCTGGCCGAAGTAGCCGGCGGCCATCGCACGCTCCGCTGTGCATTCTGTGCAAGCGCCTGGGAGATGACGATGTATGCATGCATTTATTGTGCGGAGAGCGGCGAGCGGTTCGTGACCGCCGCACCGACCGAAGAGCGAAAGGATCGCCGTGTCGAGGTGTGCAGTGCGTGCGGTGGCTACCTGAAGACCATCGATCTGCCGGATCTGTCACCGTTTCCGCTGCTGTCCATCTCGGATATCGAAACCACCGATCTGGATGTCGCGGCCATGGAGCACGGCTACGTCCGGCCGCCGCTGAAGGACTTCAGCGTCAAGGCATGAACAAAAATCTGAAATCTGCAATCTACAATCTCGCGATCGCCCTGCAATCTACAATCTCGCGATCGCCCTGCAATCTACAATCTCGCGATCGCCTCGAGCTGGCGGCCGGAGCCCTCCTCGACGTCCTCGTGCAGGCTGTTCCCATGGGCGTCCATCGTGACGATCGCGGGAAAATCCTCCACCGTCAGGTGCCACATCGCTTCCGGCGTCCCGAACTCCAGGAGCGAGACGCCGTCGACCTGCTTGATGGCGCGCGCGTAGAACTGGGCGGCGCCACCGATCGCGTTCAGGTACACCGCTCCGTGCGCCTGCATCGCCGCGAGCGTCTTCGCGCCCATGCCGCCCTTGCCGATGACTGCACGGACGCCGTACCGCCGGATAATCTCGCCCTGATACGGCTCTTCGCGAATGCTCGTCGTCGGCCCGGCCGCGGTCACGCGCCACCGGTCGCCTTCCTTCATCACGACCGGGCCACAGTGATACAGCACGGATCCGCTCAGGTCGACCGGAGGTTCGTGTTTCATCAGGTACGAATGCACCGCGTCACGGCCGGTGAACATCGGCCCCGATACGAGCACGACGTCGCCGACCTTCAGCGATTGCACCGCGTCGGCCGTCAGCGGCGCCTTCAACGCCACCTCTCGACCGGTCCGCGTGAACCCGGCCTGATCGAGCATGGGAACAATCGGGTGCGCCGGATCGCGGTACAGCCACTGGTCGATCGCGCCGGTCGACGCATTCAGCACGACGCCCAGCCGCCGGAACGCCCAGCAGTCGTACGCCACCGACACGAAGAAGCTCGCGGGCAGCCGATTGAGCGCCGCGATCTTGCAACCGATCAACGTCACCTTGCCGCCGAATCCCATGGTGCCGATGTCCAGATTGTTCACCGTTGACATGATCGCGGCTTCGAGCTCGGCCAGCCGCGGATCCGGATTCACATCGCCGAGCGTGCGGAACAGTTGCTCTTTCGCGTGGGTGTACCCCGAGGTGCGATCGCCGCCGACGCAGACGCCGACCGCGCCTGGCGCACAGCCCTTGCCCTGGGCGTTCCACACGGCGTGAAGGATGCACTTTCGCACGCCGTCGAGCGTGCGATCGGCCCGGCCCAGGTGCGCCAGTTCCACGGGCAGCGCATACTGCGCGTTGGTATTCTCGCAGCCGCCGCCTTTCAGAATCAGCTTGATCTCGATGCTGTCGCGCTCCCATTGATCGAAATGGATGATCGGCGTCCCGGGGCCGAGGTTGTCGCCTGAATTCTTCCCGGTGATCGAATCCACCGAATTCGGCCGCAGCTTCCCGCGCCGCGTCGCTTCCGCCACGGCTTCGCGAATCTGCCCGCGCATCCAGATCTGGTTGGCGCCGACCGGCGCGCGGACTTCGAAGGTCGGCATGCCGGTGTCCTGACAGATTGCGCCTTCCGTGTCGACAGCGAGATCGATGTTCTGCGCGATGATCGTCAGGGCCTGCGCGGATCGTGTCCCGGGCGCTTCGTCGCCGAGCGCGGCCGCCATTGCTGCGCGGACGTCAGGCGGAAGGTCGGTTGAGGTGCGGACGATCAGCTGGAGCACGCTGTCGAAGAAGGAGGGCAGCATACTGGCGAGTATACTGGAGGGTGTTCGAGGCTTTAGGCTTTAGGCTTTAGGGCTTAGGGCTTAGAGCGTTTCGGCCTTCGTTGAACCCCCTCGGCCGGGATCACACAGAGAAACGGAGTGACGGAGACGAACGGAACGAGCAGAGTACATTGATGATCTCCGTTGCTCTGCGTCTCTGTGTGATCCCGTTGCCTCCGTCGTCTCCGTTGCCTTGCCGCTTCGTCCCCTCGATGGCGACAGCGCGCGCGCAATCATCGCGGCGGCGGACGAGACACTTGCCGGCCGGCTCCGCGGACAATTCGTCGTCGACGTGTATCAGGCCGGCGCGGGCACGTCGCACAACATGAACGCGAACGAGGTCCTGGCGAATCGCGTCGCCGAACTGCTCGGCGAACCGCGCGGTTCGTACACCCGCGTCCATCACAACGATCACGTGACGACTATCGCCGCCTGGGATGCGATTCTGTCGGCCGATGCGATGACGCGGGGTGGGATCGTGGGGACGAAGGGGGTTGGACAGGCGGGAAGGGCAGGACAGCCAGGACGGACAGGAGAGGCAGGACGGGCGGGAGGGGCAGGACGGGCAGGACAGACGGGACGGGCGGATCAGGCAGAACACGGTGGAAAGGCGGACAGGTCGTGAGGCTGCTGCTCGTCGCGATTGCGGTCGCGACTCTGGCGGATCGCGCGCGGGCGACGCATTTTGCTTTTTCCGCCGATCCTGCCCTTCCTGCCCTTCCTGCCCTTCCCGCCCTTCCTGACCTACCCGCCCTATCTGCCCCACCCACCCCACCTGCCCAATCACGATCGAGTAAACCGAAACTCTTCGCCCCGCTCGATCTCGGCCTGCTCGAAGGTCCCGATCGCGAACAGTGGCAGAAGCCCGATCAGATCATGGATGCGCTGCTCATCGCGGAAGGATCGATCGTCGCCGAGATTGGCGCCGCCGGCGGGTGGTTTACCGTGCGGCTGGCGCAACGCGTCGGACAAAACGGAAAGGTTTACGCCGAGGACATCCAGCCCGAAATGATCGAGGCGATTAACCGACGGGCGCAACGCGAGAACCTGACCAACGTGAAGCCGATTCTCGGCGCGGCCCGGGATCCGCGGCTGCCGAATGGTCTGGACGCCGTCCTGATTGTCGAGGTCTATCGCGAAATGGACGATCCGGTGGAACTGCTGAAGAAGGTTGCGCGCGCGCTCAAGCCGCAGGGTCGCATCGGCATCGTCGACTTCACGGCAGGCGGTGGCGGCCCCGGACCTGCGCCCGAGGAGCGCGTGTCACCGGAGACGGAAATCAGGGCCGCAGAGGCGGCGGGCCTTCAGCTGATCAAACGCGAAGACGTGCCGCCATTCATGTTCCTGCTTGTCTTCGGTCGGAGGACTTGACGCGCTCACGTTCCGGGTAACGGTTCATCACGAAGACACGAAGAAACACGAAGCACACGAAAGGGGTTGTACACATACTCTTCGTGTCCGTCGTGAGTCTTCGTGACATCGTGATGAGCCGTCGATGTCGTGAGCCGTCGAGTTCAATGCGTTTGACGACTGAGCCACCAGAGGCTCGGCATCACGCCAGCGGCAACCAGCAGCTTGACGAGATCGGCAACAACGAAGGGAAAGAAGCCCGCCGCGAGCGCCGCAGCGAATCCGCGTGCCGGGGGGACGAACAGAGCAAGCCAGGTGACGCCGCCTGTGAAGATCACTGCCAGTCCGCTTGCCAACGCACAAACTGCCGTGACATACCGCCGATCGAATCCACGCTGGGCGAGCCAGCCGCTGACGAACGCCGCAAGCGGATAGGCCATGAGGTATCCGCCGGTCGGCCCGAGCAGCCGGCCGACTCCCTGCGGCAGCACGGGCGATGCGGCGAACACCGGGAGCCCGGCGACGCCCAGGGCAAGGTAGAGCAGCTGACTCGCCATCCCGAGGCGCGCGCCGAGGGCTGCACTGCCTACGAGGACGACCATCGGTTGAAACGTGAACGGCACGGGCGTGAAAGGCAAGGGCACGCTGATCTGCGCGGCGGCGGCCGTGAGCGCCGCCACGAACCCAACCGCGCCGGCGCGCTCCGCGATGTGCAGGGGACGCGTGTCGGGGTGTGACATGACCGCGAGCAGAGTAGGATGCATGCGCGAAAATCTTATCGTATGCGCACCACCCTGACAATCGCCGGCAGCGACTCGAGCGGCGGGGCCGGCATTCAGGCCGACCTCAAGACGTTCGCGGCGTTCGGGGTGTACGGACTGAGCGCGGTCACGGCGGTCACGGCCCAGAGCACGGTCGGCATCACGGCGTCGGCGCCGCTGCCGGCCGACCTCGTCATCGCGCAAATCGAAGCGGTTGCCGGGGACATCGCCATTCATGCCACCAAGACCGGCATGCTGGCGACGGCCGCCATCGTCGAAGCGGTCGTCGCGACCATCGAAGAGCTCGACCTGCCGCTCGTCGTCGCCGACCCGGTCGCGCTGTCCTCGAGCGGTCAGCCGTTGCTCGATGCGGACGGTGTGCTCGCGCTCGTATCTGTGCTGTTGCCCCGTGTGCGTCTGGTGACGCCTAATCTTCCCGAGGCCGAGCTCATCAGCGGCTGTCGCGTCGAATCGCTGCCGGAGGTCCGCGACGCGGCCAGACGGATTCAGGACCTGGGTGCGGCGGCTGTCGTGATCACGGGAGGTCACGCGCGGCACGGCACCGACATCGTGGACGTGCTCCTCGACGGCGAGACGTTCTATGAATTCCGGACGGCCCGCATCAATGCACCGAGCGTGCACGGCACCGGATGCACGTTTGCATCAGCCATCGCTGCGCAGCTGGCACGGGAAAGCTCGCTGCCGCAAGCCGTCGAACGGGCGCAGACGTATGTCGCGGGCGCCATCGCACACAGGCTCGAGATCGGTGGTGGTCAGAGCCTGCTCGATCATTTCTGGCAGGCGAGGTCGGGCTGACATGAAACTCAAAACTTGAAACGGAAAACCAAAAACTGAAACCCGACGCTGGAAACTGAAGCTTTTGAGGTTTTACGTTTGGACTTTTAAGTTCTGAGTTTCAAACCCGTATACTGGATCTGTGTCTACCCCTTTGCTGGCCATCGGTCCCGGGCCGCTCGAGCTGGAACGGATTGCGGCGTCCCTCGCCTCCAGCGCCGGGCAGGCCGCGGGCGTCGACGGCGCGGTGGTGACCTTTCTTGGACTCGTCCGCGATCACAATCTCGGGCGGCGGGTCCGATATCTGGAATACGAGGCGTACGAGCCGCTCGCGCTGAAAGCCTTCGAGCGGATCGCGTCGGAAATCGCAACCCGGTGGCCCGACACACGCCTGGCGCTGCATCATCGCGTGGGCCGGCTCGCCATTGGCGACGCCAGCGTGGCGATTGCGACACGCTCGCCGCACCGTGCCAACGCCTATGCCGCGTGCCGGTATGCGATCGAGCGGGTCAAGCAGATCGCGCCGATTTGGAAACGCGAGTTCTTCGACGGCGGCGACGTCTGGATCGAAGGCGCGACCGCGGATCCCGATGCGGCCGACGCACGGGCGGAAGCCGAGCGGATCGCATGCGCGTGACCGTCCGGTTGTTTGCGCGGCTTCGCGATATCGCGGGCGCCGCGGAGCTGACGAGAGACGTCGCTCCTGGCTCGACGATTGGAACGGTCTGGCGGCAACTGGCGAGCGAATATCCCGGTCTCGCGGCATACGAACAGGCGATTTCGACAGCCGTGAATGCCGACTACGCGCGCATGGACCGGGTCCTGGGCGACGGTGATGAAGTGGCGTTTCTGCCGCCGGTGTCGGGAGGGTAGGAATTCGGAATTGGGAATTCGGAATTTGGAATCTGGAATTCGTTCAAGGGTTCGGGATGTTTGACGAGCTTGCGTCGGAAGAACAGCGATACGAGGATCTGATGCGCCGGCTCGGCACGGTGGAGGTGCAGAGCGATCCGTCCGAGTATCGAAAGCAGGCGAAGGCACTGGCCGAAGTGGAGCCGCTCGTCGAGCGGTTTCGCGAGTACAAAGCCATCGTACGCGACCTGGCCCAGACCGAAGAGCTCGCCGCTTCCGGCGACTCCGAGATTCGCGATCTGGCGAAAGAGGAGCTCAAGTCGCTGATCGCGCGGCGCGACGCGGCCCTGAACGATCTCAAGGTCCTGCTGATTCCGAAGGATCCGAACGACGAGAAGAACGTCATCCTCGAGATTCGCGCCGGAACCGGCGGTGATGAAGCCGCCCTGTTCGCCGGCGACCTGTTCCGGATGTACAGCAAGTTCGCGGAGCGGCAAGGCTGGCGTCTCGA
>QHWF01000359.1 GCA_003222455.1 Acidobacteriota bacterium | reverse complement strand
ATCGATTCCGCCGCCGATGAGCGCGCCAATGCTTGCGCATACCGCGATCCCTGCGAGTGCACCGGTCTGGCACGGGTTCGCGCCCTGGCGGTCGCCGCACCCAGCCGCCCCCAGGAACGCGCCGGCCGGGCCTCCGGCGATCGCTCCAATGATGGCACCGTTCATTACAGAATCACGCCTCAGAGCCGTAATCTCCTCGACGTCGGTCTGTGCCAGTTCGCGACTGCCGCCAGTCGACCGCAACAGCAGCGATGACGCAGAAATCTGCTGCACCTGTCCCTTCGTCTCTCGTCCACCACGATCCGTAACCCATACTGTCTCACCGATCGGCAGCAGCGCTCGGAGTTGACTGAAGGAAGCCGCGACCGTTTTCACGGCACGTGATACGAACAGCACGTCGACGGCGCCAATCTCGGCACGGGAAAATGTGTAGGCACGGGCGGCGCGCACGATGCCAGATCTTGACGTCTCGACGTCGTCGATTACAAGTGCGTCCGATCGCACCTCCGCAACGCGGCCGACGACGTTTGAGCCGTCCGTCAACGTCACCTGCACGCGCGTCTCCGGCACCAAGGCCTGGACCGTCTCCCAGATGTCCGCGTCCGTTGGTGGCGACTGTTGTCGAGGCCCGCTCGACGGCAGGAGCGCTGCAGCTTCTGCGAGTCCGAGGGCGTTGCGTCCGATGGCTCGAGCGAGAGGACCAGCCGTCGTCTCGGTCGTTTCCTGGGCAGCCGCCGGCAGGGCCGACCCCGCGAGACACATGATTAACGCAAGGGAGAGCGTCGATTTCATCGTTTCCTCCTCGGTCGGCTCAGCGGTGCTCACGACGGCAGGCCGCTATCCGGTCATGCGAATTCGGCGAGGCGAAGCGCTCGAGGTTCAGGTACACGAGAATGCCACTCGTTCGCCACCCATCACAATGGCACGAGTGCAGAATCGCCGCCACGTGCGGTGTGCATGTTCGTCCTTCGCCAGAAGCCGTCAGCTTGTCAGGGCTAAACTACCCCCGATGGTTGTCGGGAGAGCTCTCCGGACTGCCTGCGTCGCGATGCTGCCGCTGACGCTCGCCGCCTGCCGCGCTAACCGCACCGTGCAGGCGCCGGACGCGATCCCTCCGGGCCGGCCGATCATCCTGATCACGATCGACACGCTTCGAGCGGATCGGCTCGGATCGTACGGGTCACGGCTGGGCCTGACGCCGGCGCTCGATCGCTTCGCTCAGCGCGCCACGCGGTTTTCGGCCGCCGTTTCGCAAGTGCCGCTCACGCTCGCCGCACATACGACCCTGCTCACCGGTTTGCATCCGGCTCGGCACGGTGTGCGGACCAACGATCGCTTTCGACTCGCGAGCCATGTTCCCACCCTCGCCGAAGCGATCCGTGGCCGCGGCTACACGACCGCCGCGTTCATCGGCGGCTATCCGCTGATCGCATCGTCCGGCCTCTCGCGCGGCTTCGATCGATACGACGATGAGTTCCTGAAAAAGCCTGGCGTTGTTGAACGGCCGGCGGACGACGTGGTTGATTCGGCGCTCGGCTGGATTGAACAGGTCCGTTCAGGGCCATTTTTCGCCTGGGTGCACCTCTTCGATCCGCACTCACCGTACACACCACCACCACCGTTCGCCGCATCGCATTCCGGAGCGCCGTACGACGGCGAGGTGGCCTACACCGATGCGGCGGCGGGTCGTTTCTTCGAGCGCCTGCAACGGCTCGATGTGTTTACGCACGCGACGGTGGTGGTGGTCGCCGACCACGGCGAGTCGCTCGGCGAGCATGGCGAGCGCACGCACGGAACGTTTCTCTACGACTCGACCGTCCGCGTCCCGATGCTCGTCAAGACGCCCGACTCCTCAGCATCCCGCGTCGTCGACGTTCCGGTCGAAGTGGCAGATGTCGCGCCCACCCTCGCGGCACTCGCAGGTGCCAGTCTCAGCTCGATTGACGGGCAGAGCCTGCTGCCGCTCATCGGCGGCGCGCCCGGGGATCCCGATCGACCCGCCTACGCGGAATCGTATTATCAGAACATTCTGCTCGGCTGGAGTCCGCTGCGCGCCGTGCGCACGCGGCGATGGAAATTCGTGGAAGCGCCACGCGCCGAGCTCTACGATCTGGAGGCCGACCCGTACGAACGGCAGAACCGGATCGACGACCATGCAGCGCTCGCCGCCGGTCTCGGGCGAGCGTTGCCGGCGCAGCCGGACAGCGTGGCGGCACATCGCGCCCCGGCTGCGGCCGCCGATTCCGAGGACCGTCTTCGGAGCCTCGGCTACGTATCGGGATCCACGATCGCGACCGCTGCCACCCGCGCGATCGATCCGAAAGATCGCGTCAACGTCTGGGCCGCCATTGAAGACGGCGTCGACAAGATGACGAGTGACCCGGCCGCGGCGCAGCATGCGTTCACCCGGGCGCTGGCCCTCGACACGGGCAACGGACTCGCGTTGAAATATCTTGGCGACTGGAGCTTCCGCGACGGCCGTCTGCACGAAGCCCGCGAACGCTATCAGCGTGCGATTGCGGCCGGTTTCCGCCATCCCGATGTGTTCGTCAATCTCGCATCGATTGCCGAACGCGAAAGCCGGATCGAAGACGTTCGCGCCGCGCTGGCCGACGCCGTCCGGATGGACGCGTCCGACGCCGACGCCTGGAACCGTCTCGGACTGCTGGAGGCCCGGCGGGGAGCGGCGGCGGCGGCGCGAAACGCGTTCGCCAACGCGATTGCGGCCGCGCCCGATCGCGCCGAGCCGTACTACAACCTCGCCATCGTCGAACGTCGCGCCGGCAACGAAGCGTTGGCGCAGGCGCGCCTCCGCGACGCTGTCGCGCGCAACGCGGCGTACCCGGAGGCGCAGTACGAGCTCGGGACCGGTTATCTGCTGGCGAAGCAGCCCGACCGCGCACTCGAGGCGTACCGCGCGGCGCTCGCGGCGCGTCCCGACTCTCCGGAGGCGCTGTTCGGTGCCGCCCGGGCGGAACTCGATCTGGGACGAATCGACGAGGCGCGGCGCGATTATGAACGGTTCGTCCGCGTCGCACCGGCGCAGTACCGCCAGCAGGTGGCGGCGGCCCGGGAGGCGCTGCGCGAGATGAGCGCGCGATAGTTGGTGTTGCTCACCTCTGGCAACCTTGGGAGTCCGTGAATCACCGTAGCGCAGCCCTTCAGGGCTGCAAGGCGGCTACGAGCCGCCGCCGACAAACCTCCGTCCAGGCTTGGCGTCAGAACCTGTACCGCACCGCGATCTGTGCCTGCCGCTGATCGCGAAAGGCGGTAATCGTCCCGAAGGTCGCCGGCGGATTCGATGGATCCAGCCCGATGATGTTGTTCACCGTCGAAACGTTCCTGCGGTTCGCCAGGTTGAACGCATCGAGCCGGATCTCGACGTGCTGCGCACCTGAGAGCCGCATGTCATAGGCAACGCTCGCGTCGAGCGTCACCGTTGCCGGATATCGGAACGAGTTGCGGCTCGAGCTGGCCGGTCGATCGCTGAAACTTCCGGTAGGGGAAGAGAAACCGTCGCCATCGGCATCCAATCCGGCGACACCGGTGTACGGAAACCCGCTGCGCGCGAACAGCACGCCACCGACGTGGATGCCCAGGGCAACGTCGTACAGGCCACTCAGCACGAACACGTGACGGGCGTCGGTGTCGCTCGGGCCCCACTGATAGCTGCGATCGCCATCGAGGGCGGTCAGTCCCGGCACAAACGAGTTCGCCAGCCGGAAATTGTCCACGTCGCCGCGCGCGCGGCCGAGCGTGTAATTCGCCTGCAGCAAGTAGCGGTGCGACATGCGTTTGTTGAGGGCGAGCTTCATCGCGTTGTATTCGGTCTGCCCGCCGTTGAACTGCAGATACAGACTGCGGAATCCCGTGAACGGAATCCCATAAGAGCCGCCGGTGCGGTTCGGTACGCCGAGCGGCCGGAGCAGATTGGCCTGTGCGGCGGTCCGCGTCTGACCGGGCCCGAGCGCGAAATACGGCGGCGCGTTGATGTCCCACGTCACGAGCAGGTCGTCGCCGGAGACACGCGTGTAATCGACCGAGGCCGCCCAATCGGGCGCGATTTCGTGCTGCACGCCGACGTTGCTGTTGAAAAAGTACGGCGTCTTTCGCTGCAGCTGGTCGCCGATGCTGCCGGGGAATGCACCGCCTTGAAACACCGGCACGTACACCGTCGCGCGGGCGACGGTCGCCACGCCGGACGGAAACGCGCTGAGACGGCTCGGAAACGTGGGAAAGAGCGGGTCGCCCTGCCGCAGGTCGATCGTCGTCTGCCCCACGGGTCCGGTATTCGACTCGCGGTTGATGGCAGACGACTCGAGCGTATCGTAGAACACGCCGGTGTTGCCGCGGACCACCGTGTTCGTCCTGCCGCCGACGTTCCACGCGAATCCCACGCGCGGCGCCCAGTTGTTGTTGTCACCCTGAAACAGCGAATCCTTGTCCCACCGCACGCCGGCGTTCAGCGTGAGACCCCGGCGCACCTCCCAGTCGTCCTGCGCAAACAGGCCGATCATCGCGTCCTTGAAGTTCAGACCCGACGTCCCGAAGGTCTGCGTGAACTGGAACGGGAACGTCGCCGGATCGTTCGCGTTGAAAGGGTATTTCGCGGTCTGCGCAAACGTGTACGAGCCGGCGAAGTTGTTGAAGAACGTGACGAACCGCCACGACCCGATCACGTCGGCTCCGGCTTTCATCTGATGCGATCCGCGGACCACCGAAAAGTGATCCACCCACTGGGCGCGCTTCTCCACCAGGTTCTGGGGAAAGCCCGGGTTGGTTCCCAGATTGCCGATGCCGGTGTAGGTGACGGTAACCGGCGCGGTGCTGAAATCGGGCGTCCGTGAAGCGGCGCCGTTCGGGGCCGTGAGCGGCGAGTAGAAATCCACTACGTCGAACGTGTATCGGAAGCGTGCCTCGTTCACCTTGTTCGCGCCGAAGTTGGTGACGAGCGATGCGATGAACGCATCGGTACGACCCTCGGTGTTGCTGCGGCGGTCATATGTGTTCAACCCGCCGACACTCTGCCCTTCCTGCCTGTTCCGATTGAAGTTGTAGCGCGCGTCGAATCCGTTGTGGTCGTTGAAGCGATGATTCAGCTTGAAGAAACCCTGCCGCTGCCGCTGCGGCGCCGGAAACGTCCCCGGCGCCAGCACCGACGTCACCACGACCGCGTCGTCGATGTCGGTATCCTCGTAGTTCGCAAAGTAATGCGTCACGTCTTTCCTGATCGGACCGCCGATGGTGCCGCCAAACTGCCGCCGCTTCTGCGTCGTCTTCGCACCGGTGAGCAGGTTGGCGGCAACCCATGCCGTGGGCCGCCAGAACCCGTAGGCGCTGCCTGCAAGCGTGTTCGTACCGCTCTTGGTGACGATACTGATCGTGCCGGCGCCGGTCTGGCCGGTCTCGGCCTTGAAGCCGTTCGTGATGACCTGCAGTTCCTTCACGACGTCGAGCGACAGGCCGTTGCCGCCGCCGAACTCGCCGTTCAGCGTGCGGATTTCACGGCCGGTCATCGACACGCCGTCAGCGACGAAGTTGGCCATCCGGATGCCCTGTCCGTTCACCGACAACGCGCCGCTTCCCGTACCGGTCGGAACGACGCTGCCGGAGGTCTGCAGGAGCGACAGGAAATTGCGTCCGTTGGTCGGAAGCGCATCCACCTGTCGCGCGTCGAGAATCGAGGAGAGCTCGCTTTCGCGCGTGCGGACAAGCGGCGATTCTGCCTGAACAGTGATGGCCTCCTGCAGGCTGCCGACGTTCAGCTCGAAATTGATTTCCGGCTTGGTGTTGGCGAGGAACTCGAGGCCTTCGCGGTGCTGGGGCGCGAACCCCTGAAGTTCGGCGCTGAGCGTCCACTTGCCGGTCGGCGGGATCGCGTTGAACGAGTAGCGGCCCTGGCCGTCCGTGACCGTTGACCGGTTGAAGCCTGTGTCGGCGTTCGCGAGGCTGTCAAGTCTCAACGCTCATCAACTCTCAAGTCTCAACGCTCATCAACTCTCAACTCTCAAGACCTCCCGTATCACCTCTTGAGCGTTGAGCGTTGAGAACTGAGAGCCTGTGAAGAAATCCACCGTCGGCCTCTCGTAGCGCAGGCCTTCAGGCCTGCATCACGGCCGACGGGGCAGCCCTAAAGGGCTGCGCTACGTGTGATTTCTTCACAGGCTCTGAGAGTTGAGAGTTGACAGTTGAGAGTTGACTCAGCGCGCTTCGAGCGGCAGATAGCGCTGTGGATATTCAGGCCCGACGTATTCCGCGCGCGGCCGGATGAGACGGTTGTTCGCGTACTGCTCGAGCACGTGCGCCGTCCACCCCGACATACGGCTGACAGCGAAGATCGGCGTGAAGAGATCGATTGGGATCCCCAGCGCGTGGTACGTCGACGCCGAATAGAAATCGACGTTCGGGTTCAGCTTCTTCTCGGTTTTCACCAGCGCTTCGATTCGCTGCGACATCTCGAACCAGACCGTCTGCCCCGCGCGCTGGCCAAGGTCGCGCGACATCTGGCGCAGGTGCGTCGCGCGCGGATCCTCGGTGTGGTAGACCCGGTGCCCGAAGCCGGGAATCTTTTCCTTGCGCGCCAGCTTCGCGCGAACCACGTCCTCCGCTTTTTCCGGCGCCGCACCCGCTCCGATTTCGAGCAGCAGGCGCATGACGTCGGCGTTCGCGCCTCCGTGCAACGGCCCCTTCAGCGTTCCAATCGCCGCAACGATGGCCGAATGGATGTCGGTGAGGGTGGCCGCTGCGACGCGCGCGGCAAAAGTGGACGCGTTCAGCTCGTGATCCGCGTGGAGGATCAAGGCGACGTCGAACGCGCGCGTGGCGAGGCTGCTCGGCCGCTCGGCGGTGAGCATGTAGAGGAAATTCGCCGCGTGCGAGAGCACAGGATCCGGCTGGATCGGACCGGCGCCGGCGTTGAGCCGGCCCATCGTCGCCACCAGCGACGCGACCTGCGATGTGAGCCGGATCGCCTTGCGATAGTTCGCCTGGGGCGACTGTTCAGCGGCGTCGGCGTCGTAGTGCCCGAGCGCCGAGATGAGCGTCCGCAACGCATCCATGCTGTTGCCCGGCGGCAACGAGCGCATCAGACGCACCAGCGGCTCCGGCAACGGGCGGGCGGCCACGAGCTGCGACTGCAGGTCGCCAAGTTCCGCACGCGTCGGAAGCCGGCGGTGCCAGAGGAGAAAGCACACTTCCTCGAACGTCGAATGCCGCGCGAGGTCGTGAATGTCGTGCCCGCAGTACGCCAGCACGCCGTGCTCGCCGTCGAGATAGCAGATCGCAGACGACGTGGCGACAGTATCCTCGAGTCCAGCCTTCGGCTTGGTGGCCGTGGTCATGATGGTCAATCATAGCCGTTTCAGTGGACGCTCGTGGAGGTCGGAACCGTGATGGCGGCCTGCGACCGGGCGACAAACGGCTCGCCCTGGGGGCCGAGCCGGGCGTAGCGCAGGAACAGCTGCCCCCAGCCGGTGGTCTCGCACCAGCGTTCGAACCGGCGCCGATCGACCAGCGGCCAGCGATAGAAGTCGTGATACACGTCGCTGGCAAGGATGAACCCGTTCACGAGCGGTGTGCGGAAGAACAGCTTCTGGAAGCGCCTGAGCGGCCCGAACCAGATCAGATCACCGCCGGCAACGCGAACGAGGTTCTTCCCGACGTGAAAGCGCCAGTTCTCGTGCGCGGCATCGACCTCGCCCGCGATCTCGATGCGCCGCGGATCGCCGATTCCCAGCCCCTGCTCGTGCGCCAGGCGGATGTAGGGAATCGACATCGGATCGAACCCCATCATCTTCGCCGCAACCGCATCGATGGCCACCTGATCCTGCGAGGCCAGCATCACGTTCTTCACGACCGGATACATCGTCCGCGGTCCGGGACCGTTCCCGGCTGTCGTGCCGTCCATGATCGCGAACAGACCCGAGTGGATTTCCTTCTGGATCGCGAGCAGGTCCACGAGCGTTTCGTGAATCCACGAATGGGTGTAGTGACGGCGTGTGTTCAGCAGACCGCCGAACGCATTCTTCATGGCGCCGGTCGTCGTCGTGTAGATGTGGCATTTCGTCGTCGGCAGATGCACGATGTTCTTGCCGAAGAAGAAATCGGGAATGCGGATGCCTTCCGGATAGATTCGATCCAGCACGCGCATCCGCGTGGTCGGCTGGTAACGGACCCATTTCATGTCCTCGTCCTTGAAGTTGTAGAGGACGGGCACGCCGTATTTCCTGAAGATGGGAACGTAATGATTGAGATCCTCCCCCTTGAACGCATTCGTGACCACCGTCTTGTTCTGCACGCAGACCTGGTCCGCGTAGCCGCGCCGGGAGAGCGCCTGAATCGTGCCTTCGAGCTGCCACGGGGTGGTGTTCGCGGCAGGAAACGGGAAATGCCAGGAAATGTTGTCCTTGAGGATGGTCGTGCAACCCGGTGTGAGCGCCTGCGCGGCGCCCCCGAGATCCACGAGTCGATCGATATCGGAAAGGACGGTGTCTGGCGTGACGCGAACGACCGCGACCAATGCTCTCATGAACCTTGCTGGCCGGGCTGCAGGCCGGCCGATATCACCTCGGAATCTCCGGCATACTGCTGAACGATGGACACGAGGCCGGTGTAGAGAAACCCGATCTGGAACAGCACCAGAAACGGCACCGTGCCATAGATCTGGTTCGTCAGGGCGTAGAACACGGTGAACGTGAAGTAGAGTCCGAGCGCCAGTTCGATCAGCGGCTGGACGGCGACGGACTGGCGGTACTTCTTGCTGACCCACTCGTCGGTCTCGCCCTCGATGCGGTACTTCGGCGTCCGCATGAACTCGCTCTGCCGGTTGAACAGCGCTTCGAACACGGCGCGCGTGTTGTTGATCGACAGGCCGATCCCGATCGACATGAGGAACGGCAGATATTTGATCCGCGCGCGCCAGTCGCGGTGAATCTCGCGCTGGCACACCATGTAGAAGTTGCAGACCGAGAAGGTTGCGGCGAAGAAGAGCGGAACATCGATGAGCAGCATCTCGTACCAGCCCATGTTGTACCGGATCACCATGGCTGGAAACATGAGGAGCGAGAGGACGCACATCAACGGATAATTGAAGTTCGCGGTCAGGTGGAAAAACGCTTCGGCCTTCACGCCAATCGGGAGGTTCGCGCGCAGCAGGCGCGGCAGCAGCTTGCAGCAGGTCTGAATCGATCCCTTGGCCCAGCGATGCTGCTGGCTCTTGAACGCGTTCATCTCGACCGGTACTTCGGCGGGCGCGATGACGTCGGACCGGAACACGAAGCGCCAGCCGCGCAGCTGGGCGCGGTAGCTCAGATCCAGATCTTCGGTGAGCGTGTCGTGCTGCCATCCGCCGGCATCGTCGATCGCGGCGCGCCGCCAGATGCCCGCCGTGCCGTTGAAATTGAAGAAGCGGCCGCTCCGATTACGGCCGCCGTGCTCGAGCACGAAGTGGCCGTCGAGCAGGATCGACTGGATTTTCGTGAGCAGCGTGTAATCCTGGTTGATGTGCCCCCACCGTGCCTGCACCATGCCGACCTGCGGGTCGGTGAAGTGCGGCATCAGGCGATCCAGAAAGTCGCGGGCCGGGATGAAATCGGCATCGAAAATCGCGATGAACTCGCCGCGCGCCAGCTTGAACCCCGCTTCGAGCGCCCCGGCCTTGAACCCGGTACGGTTGGCACGATGGTAGTACTTGATGTCGATTCCCTGCGCGGCATACCGCCGGACGGCGAGCTCGGCAATGCTCTGTGTCTCGTCCGTTGAATCGTCCAGCACCTGGATTTCGAGCAGGGCACGCGGGTAGGCGATGGCACACACCGACTCAATGAGCCGGTCGGCGACATACATCTCGTTGTAGAGCGGAAGCTGAATGGTCACGACCGGCAACGGGTTCGGCGGCGCGTCAGCCCGTGGTTCCTTGTCGCGATTCCGCATGTACAGATACACGAGGTAGTACCGATGCCAGCCGTAGATCGCGAGGACGATCAGGACAAAGAAGTACGTTGCGAGCGTGATCGTTTCAACAGGCGTCATGTTCCACTGGCACAATCATTTATATTACTGTTGGGTTTTGATGACGTCAAACAAACAGCTCCAGGATCTGCTCGATCAGGTCGCGCGCGGCGATCTCGATCCCAGTCGCGCTCGCGAGCGCCTGATTGAAACTCTGCGTGAAGGTCCGTTCGAGGACCTCGGCTTCGCTCGCATCGATCATCACCGCTCCATCCGGCAGGGGTTCCCCGAAGTCATTCTGGGACTAGGCAAAACACCTGCCCAGATTGCCGAAATCGCCGCAGCGATTGTTCAGCGCGGATCCACGCTGCTGGTCACACGTGCAAGCGAGGCTGCGTCTGAAGCGGTTCGCGCCTGCGTGCCCGGCGCAACGTATTATGCCGATGCAGCGATCATCGCGTTCCGTCAGCAGGACATAATGCCGGGGAAAGGGAACATCGTGGTCGCGGCGGCCGGCACGTCCGATCTGCCGGTGGCCGAGGAAGCTGCCCGTACGGCCGAGCTGATGGGAAACGATGTGTCGCGGCTCTACGACGTCGGCGTGGCCGGGCTGCATCGCCTGCTCAGCGAGCGGGCGCGCCTCGCGGCGGCGCGCGTCATCATCGTCGTCGCCGGCATGGAAGGGGCGCTGCCGAGCGTCGTTTCCGGCCTGGTCAGCGTGCCGGTGATCGCCGTGCCGACCAGCGTCGGCTACGGCGCCAGCTTCGGCGGCATTGCCGCCCTCCTGGGGATGTTGAACAGCTGCGCCACGGGCGTCTCGGTCGTGAATATCGACAACGGATTCGGGGCCGCAGCCATCGCGTCCCTGATCAATCATCTGTAAAGCCGCTTCGCGACTGGGAGCGTGTCCGACTAACTCAGGCCGTCTTGGAACGCAAAGGCCGCGAAGGCCGCGGAGAAATCCTGATTCACTTTGGCGTCCCTGGCGACCTCTGCGTTCAATCGTAACGGTCTCCAGCAGCGGTGCACGCGATAGTTACTGGGGTTTTGCCACTCATGCAGCCAGGCGCCCTGCGCACGCTCGAATTCGACCGCATCGTCGACGCCGTCCAGGCGCTGGCGCTCACGCCAATGGGCGCCGATCGTCTGGCCCGTCTCGCGCCGTCCACCGACGCGGGCAAGGTCGCGCACCTGCTCGCGCAAACCAGCGAGACCACCAGGTTCGTCGCCGCGCACGGCACGTTTCCCCTGCGCGCCACCAGCGATCTGCCGAACACGTTCGCGGCGCTCGCGGTGGAAGGCCGGGCCCTCGAGGCGGTGCGGCTCCTCGGGCTTGCGGCGTTCCTCGACTCGATCGACGAATCGCGCACCATTATCCGTGGTGCGCCCGGCTCGTTCCCGCTGCTCGACGCGGCGACAGCCGGCGCCGCCTCGTTCAAGAGCGAAGCCTCACAGGTCCGCGCGAAGATCGATCCGGCCGGCGACGTCGTG
>QHWF01000358.1 GCA_003222455.1 Acidobacteriota bacterium | reverse complement strand
ACTAAGCAATGACGACCCTCACTGCTTGCCTCCATCGAGAGTCACGAACCTCGCTGTCGCATCCTGCGACGATCATCATCGTCGCGATGATTTGCGGGCATGACCTTCTCCGCGAGCGGAGCCGCACGACGCGAAGGTGAAGACCGCCACGATCGTGGACGCGAAGATCATCGCGTTCAGTTTGGGAGCTTGTCAAAGAATAGATAGACGGCGGCAATTTTACTGTTCCGAACGATTATGAAATCGGTTCCGGCGTAAGCTGGCGGCTTGCCGGGGCTGCCCGACACCCACCGCACCCGACAGCCATCGCCTATTGCCTCAGGCGGGGAGAGCGGCTGATATTCGAAGTCAGGGTGAGTAGCCTTGATCACGCCTGCGATGCGGTCGATCTCGTCACGGCCGCGATAAGTACCGTTGGGTTCGTAGAACACAGCATCTTCGTGGAAGATTTCATCGATCGCTGCGCGTCGACGGACGGAGTCGATCTCACCGAACACGTCGTGGAGATTTCGAAGCAATAAGGTCGATGCAGTCTGGGACATCACGTCACCCAAAGGGCGGCGATGGCGACGGTGACCGTCGCTACCGCCCGAGCTCACTGACGCGCGGCATACGGCCTTCTGCATACGCGCGCGACACACGAACAAGATCCGCGTGGGTTTCGCCGACGAACGGACCGTGCGTAACGATGGGCACATTCTGTCGCGCGCCGGCGTAGAGCATGACGCGCGATCCGTTGGTCCGAGCGGTCAGGCGAATCGTTGTCGATGGGCCGCCGAACTCCAGCCAGCCGATCTGGCCACTCGCGAGTCGTTGGGGTCGCGTGCCATCAACGGTGATCTCGCCGTCAATCGGATACAAAAACCCGTTGTAGGACGATGGCAATTCCTGTTCGAAGACGGCGTCAGCCGCAAGTCGAACGTCAACCAGCGTCAAGGGGAGGTACGTGTGCGAGGGCACGTGTACCGCTCCTGACGTGCCGCTGTAGACGCGCGCGTCGATCCCGGGCTCTCGTCGGACAGGCACCTTTTCCAGCGGCATATGCGCGAACCGCGGCGGCGCCCACCGCGAACCGCTCGGCAGCGTCGTCCACAACTGCAGGATGCGCAGCCTCCCGAGCGGTTCCACGTCCTCGTTGTGGACGACGCCGCTGCCGGCGGTCATCCACAACACATCGCCGGCCCGCAGCAGTCCTTCGTCTCGATCGCGTGCCTCGCCCTCGACAGCGAACGTCACGATTTCAAACCCGGCGTGCGGATGCGGACCGCCGGCGCGAGTTCCCGGCGGGAGGTCGACCCGATCATCCGCCAGCATGATGAAGGGATCCGTCCGCGCAAATTCCCGGCCCTGCATGACGTGAATCGCTGTGTGGCCCTCGCCGATGAATCCCGGGCCGGGCACCGGAAGCGTGATCACGTCGGCGAGTCCCCGCACGGCGTCCATATTCACCTCAGGCAACCTGCGCCGCAACCTGCTTCACGGCTTGGATCTCGGCCTCGATCTCGACTTTGTCCCCGACAAGCACGCCGCCGGTCTCGAGCGCCTGGTTCCACGTCAGGCCGAAGTCCTTCCGATCGATCGTGGTCTTCGCCGAGAACGCGGCGCGGACGTTGCCCCACGGGTCCTTCGCCTGGCCGTGTTGTTCGACGCGAAGCACCACCTCGCGCGTGATGCCCCTGATTGTCAGATCGCCGATCACATCGATCTCGTCACCAGATCGTGGCTGGACGCGCGTGCCGACGAAACGCAGTTCGGGATACTGCGCGGCGTCGAAGAAATCCGGCGACTTGAGATGTCCATCGCGGTCCGCCACGCCTGTCTCGATGCTCGAGGCGTCGATCGTCACCGCGACGGTGGCCTTGGAGAAGTCGCCGTCAGGGACCTGCACGGTCCCGGACCAGCGCGCGAACGCCCCGCGCACTTTCGCGATCACCAGGTGCCGCACCGAAAAGTGCAGGCTCGAATGGCTGCTGTCGATCTCCCAACGCTCTGTGCTCATAAGTCCCCCTCGGGCTGTGCCCGTTTGTCTGAACGCAGACCCTGTGGCAACCTCAGTACCAGGACCAACAAGGTCGTGTTTTCAATCGTTTACGTGGATTCAGAGGTTGGAACAGACGCCTCGGACTATCAAACTGATAGGATTGACTCTCAACTTGAGAGCCTTTCGGGAGGACCCGTGCGGGCCAAAGACCTCGATGTTCACGAACTGCTGCACTTCGCCGAGGAGGGCGGGATCATCACGTTCGCGGGCGAGCGCGTGCTCCTGCTCGACGCGGTCGCGCTGGGTCTTCTCAGAAAAGAGCTCATCGACACACTCGGACTCACGGCCGCACGGGCCGTCCTGACCCGGTTCGGTTATGCCCATGGATGGCGCGTCGCGGAAACGCTGCGCACGGGATTTCCGTGGGACAGCGAAGACGAGTGGCGCGCCGCCGGCGCGCGCCTTCATACGATTCAGGGCATCGTACGCGCGGAAGTGACGCGCGCGTCAGTGAGCAGCGCCGCGCCCGGCGCGGAGGGTATCTGGCACGATTCGTATGAGGCCGAGCAGCATCTGTTGCATCTCGGCCAGGCGGAGGAGCCGGTCTGCTGGACGCTCACCGGCTTCGCCAGCGGTTACATGTCGTGCGTGTACGGCAAGGAGATCATCGCCATCGAGGATCGCTGCCGCGGCAAAGGCGACGCCGTCTGCCGCGCAGTCGTTCGCTCGAAGGAAGAGTGGGGGCCGGAACTGGCGACGCACCTCCCCTTCTACCAAAAGGAGACCTGCCTGGATGCGAGGCTGGCGCAACTGACCGACACGCTCAAGAAAAAAGAGCGGCAGCTTCGGTCGCGCCGGGCGTTGCGGCAGAGCGATCCCCACGTGCCTGCCGGTCTTGTCGGCTCGAGTCCGGCGATGCTTCGGACGCTCGATCTTGCGCGGCGGGTCGCGAAGGTCGACTCGACGATCCTCATCACGGGTGAGAGCGGAGTGGGAAAGGAGCGTCTGGCGCGTTTCATCCACGATGAATCAGCCCGGACGGCCGGACCGTTCCTCGCGATCAATTGCGCGGCGGTCCCCGAAAGCTTGTTGGAGTCCGAACTCTTCGGACACGCCCGCGGCTCATTTACAGGCGCTTCGCAGGATCGCCCAGGTCTCTTCGAGGCTGCCAACGGCGGCACGCTTCTCCTCGACGAAATCGGCGATGTACCGCCGGCCATGCAGGTGAAACTGCTGCGGGTGCTGCAGGAACGCGAGGTGCGCCGCGTCGGTGAGAACCGGACACGGGCCGTCAACGTGCGTGTCCTCGCGGCCACCAATCGCGATCTCCTCGCGGACGTGCATGCCGCGCGGTTTCGTCAGGATCTGTACTATCGTCTCAGGGTTGTCGAGATCGTGGTACCGCCGTTGCGCGAACGGCGCGAGGACATCTTGCCGTTGGCGCGGCAGTTCCTTGGCGGAGCCGCCAAACGATTCGGGAAAAAGGCGCCGGCGCTTGTGCCCAAGGCCGCGAACCTGCTGTTACGGTACACATGGCCCGGGAATGTTCGCGAATTGGAGAACGCGCTCGAGCGGGCCGTCGTCCTGGCGCGGGCTGATCGCATCGGCGCAGACGACTTGCCGCCGGAGGTCGGCGCCGCGCCTTCAGCCATTCAGACCGCCAGTGAGATTCGCACGCTCGCCGAGTTAGAACGCGACTACATTGCCGCGGCGCTGCGTGCGTCTGGGGGCAATCGGGCCAAAGCGGCGCAACGACTAGGCATCGGCGCCGCAACGCTGTACCGGAAACTCAAGCAGGAACGGCCATAACGCGGTCATCAGTATTCGGCAAACGCGTCGTCCGGATAGCAATAGAGCCAGCGCTCACCCGGCTCCGCCGATGCGATAACCGGATGCCCCGTCGCGCGCGCGTGCTTCGTCGCGTGACGGTTGGGCGAGTTGTCGCAGCAATGTGTGCCACCGCACTCCTGACAAGTACGGAGATGAACCCAGGTTCCACCGATCTTGACGCACTCCTGGCACTCCCGTCGTTTTGGGTGCTTGACGCTGGCAATGGCAGTGATGTGCACACAACTCTGATCGGACATGACATCCTTTACGGTCGAAGCACCTGATGCACAAACGCGACGGCGATCGACCCTTCGCCGACGGCCGACGCCACTCGCTTGATGTTGCCGCCCCGCGCATCGCCGACCGCGAAGATGCCGGGTCGATTTGTCTCGAGCAGATGCGGCGAACGAGTGTGCGGCCATTTCGCAGCCGCGAGCTCCTCGGGCGAGAGGTCCGGGCCGGTCTTCACAAATCCCTTGTCATCAAGGGCAATACATCCATCGAGCCAGCGCGTGTTGGGGTCCGCCCCGGTCATCA
>QHWF01000357.1 GCA_003222455.1 Acidobacteriota bacterium | reverse complement strand
TACTGCAGAGTTCTTCGGCGTCGAGGCTCGCGGGCACACGGAAGTCCGTCGGAGGCAGCTCGCGGGCCGTGCGCTTCATGAAGTCGGCCCAGATGGGGAGCGCGACGCGGGCGCCGTACGCGTCGTGACCAATCGACGCGGGCTGATCGAATCCCACCCATACGCCGGCAACGACTGATTGCGAGAAGCCGACGAACCATGCGTCGCGATATTCGTCCGTGGTGCCGGTCTTGCCGGCGACGGCGCTACGCACGCCCAGCGAGCGCGCCGGCGCGCCGGTGCCCCGTTCGATCACGTCGCGAAGCATCGACGTCATCTGGAACGCGACCTCTTCCCGAATGACGCGTTCGCGCACGACGGGACGATCCCAGACCTGACTGCCGGTCGCATCGAAGACGCCGGTCATCCCTCGCGGGCGCGCGACCTCTCCCCCGCCTGGAAATACCGTGAATGCTGCGGTCAGTTCGAGCGGCGATACGAGGCCGGTGCCAAGCGCCAGCGAGGGCACATTGGGGAGGCTGCTCAATCCCGCATCGCTCGCCAGGCTCAACACGTTTCGCGATCCGACCTGCTGCTGCAGATCGGCCGCAGCCGCATTGTTCGATTCGAACAGTGCCGCTCGAAGGGTCAGCTGGTCCGGATCGCCCTCGCTGCTGCGCGGGTTCCATTCGGGATTCTCGGGCGCCGACACGTGGCGCAGGTTCGTAAGGACGGACACCGGCGAATACCCGCGCTCCAGCGCCGCCGCGTAGACAAATGGCTTGAAGGCGGAACCGGGCTGGCGGCGGCTGCGTGTGGCGCGGTTGAACGTGCTGCGCTGGTAGTTTGCGCCGCCGACCATCGCCAGAATGTCGCCGGTGGCGGGATCGATCGCGACGAGCGCCGCCTCGAGGCCTGGACGCCGCAGACGCTCGAGGCCGGCGGAAACGGCCCGCTCCGCGGCGTCCTGGATGGACGGTCTGAAGGTGGTGTGCACCTGCCAGTCCGGCGGGTGGTCGCCGCCGAATTCGTTGCGGAACTGCTGCCGCAGGAACTCCTTCGCCCAGCCCGCACGCGCGTCGGCCGGCTGCCGGTATGGCTGGATGCGCGGCCGCACTCGCTTTGCCGCTTGCTCTTCTGCCGCGGTGATGAAACCGAGCTCGCGCATGCGCGCAAGCACCAGGTGGCTGCGATCCAGGGCGCCGTCGTAGTTCGACCATGGCGACAGCGCCGATGGCGCGCGGATCAACCCGGCAATCAGCGCCGCCTCCGGGAGCGTCACGGTGTCTGCAGACTTCCGGAACAGGTGCTCCGAGATCGTCTGCACGCCGTACACGCCGGCGCTCAGAGATCATCACCGCGATCGCCGCTTCCTTCAGCTTCCGCCCGTAGGTCCGGACGTTTGACAGGAACAGCGTGCGCGCCAGCTGCTGCGTCAACGTGCTGCCGCCCTCGAAGCGGCCGCCGGAGCGGATATCGTGAACCAGCGCGCGCGCGATCCCGATCGGGTCGACGCCGGGGTGGTAATAAAACCGGCGATCCTCGACCGCGACCACCGCATGCTGCAGGTGCGGTGAGATTTGATCGAGCGCGACGTCGTGACGCTGCTCGTCGAGCCGGAACCATGGCTTGCCGTCGGCACTGGAGAACACCGTGTCGCCGACACCGCGGCCGAGCCGGTGCACAGCGACGGCATAGCGGGACACCCACGCCACGGAGAGTGCACCGCCGACGATCAGACACGCGATCAACGCGACGGCAATCCATTCCGACCACCGGCGGGGACGCAGCAGGTTCAGCGGTCGTCTCCTTCGTCCATCAGCAGGTCGGCCACCGCGGTCTCGGTCGTGGTTCGGACTCGCCGTCGTTCCTGATGACGCGCGTAAACAAATGACACGGCGAAGATCACGACGATGAGCCCGAGCGACAACCATTTGGGGATTTCGAAACCGACATAGTCCTCGGTATGCAGGTATTCGACCACCAGCTTGAGACCGACCCAGCCGATGATCACGAAGGCGCCGTCCACCAACGGCGGGTAGCGCTCGACGAGTGAGAGCAATTGACCGATCACGAGCCGCATCATCAGGATGCCGAGAATGCCGCCGGTCAGGATGACCCACAGTTTCGGCGACATCGCCACAGCGACCAGGATCGAATCGATCGCGAAAACGATGTCAGTCAGCTCGACCTTCACGACCGTCGCCCAGAATGCGGTCAGTCCCAGCCACGGCTGGGCCCGTTGTGGCTTCCGGCGATCGGCCGCGCTCTCGCCGCCGCCGAAGTGTCGATAGACCAGATACAGCAGATAGCCGGCGCCCAAAAGTTTGACCCAGCCGAGCCGGATCAGATATACGGCGAGCAGGGTCGCGATCGCACGAAAGGCAAATGCCCCAAGAATGCCGTATTGCAGCGCTGCGCGCTGGTCGCGTTTCGGCAGACCCAGGACGAGCACGGCCAGCACCATCGCATTGTCAGCACTGAGCATCCCCTCGAGCGCCACCAGGAGAGCGATGGTCAGGAGATCAGCGGCTTGAATCACAGAAACCGCGGCGAGGAACGCATTGCCAGACGAAGGAATGACGGCACGTCTTGATCATCGGACAACGCGTCATCCAACACAACACGAGGCTGCCTGGTCCCGCCGGCGAAGTTGACATGGTACGTATCAATGGCTATATTTGGATCGGCGCAAGGTTTGGACGATACCAACAGTCGACGTTGAGCGGCATGCCCCTGGATCACGACCTGTACTTCATCAGCGTGGCGGCGCGAATGCTCGGGATGCATCCGCAAACGCTCCGGAAGTACGAGCGGCTGGGACTCGTGCAGCCCACCCGCACCATCGGCAGCATGCGTCTGTATTCACAGGAGGAGCTCGAGCGCCTGAAGCTGATCAAACGACTCGTCGACGATGCCGGGATCAATCTGGCGGGCGTGCAACGCCTGCTGTCGATTGCCGAAGTAGTGCAGCGCCTGCGGCCGTTGATGCGCGAAGAACGGCTGTCGGCGCGCGACACGCGCCGGCGGCTGGTGCAGGAGCTTGATGAACTGAGCCGGATGCTCGGATTCGACTGATCGGGCGGTTCGACTATGGACTTCAAGGATTACTATTCGACGCTCGGTGTCGCCAAGACCGCCACCGACAAGGAAATCAAGCAGGCGTACCGCAAGCTGGCGCGCAAGCACCATCCCGATGTCAACCCGGGGGACAAGGCGGCGGAGTCCCGGTTCAAGGAAATCAACGAGGCGTACGAGGTCCTCGGCGACCCGGCCAAGCGCAAGAAGTACGACGAGCTCGGGGCGAACTGGCGCGCGTACGAACAGGCCGGCGCCGGCAGCCCGGGTTTCGATCCCGGTCAGTTCGGCGGTTGGAACGTCAATTTCGGCGGCGGTCCTCAGAGCGGCGAGTTCCGCACGATGACCGAAGACGAAATGCGCGAGATGTTCGGCGACGAGCACCCGTTTTCGGATTTCTTCCAGACCTTCTTTGGCGGCGCCGCCGCCGGCGAAAGCGCACGGCGCGGACGAAGCGGGCGGTCGCGCGGACAGCGCCCCGGCCGCGACGTCGAGCAGGAAATCGAGCTCGGTCTCGAGGACGCCTACCAGGGCACGACGCGGCGGCTGTCCATCAACGTTGATGTCCGCATTCCTGCCGGCGTGATCGACGGATCGCGCGTTCGCGTGGCAGGCGAAGGTGAAATGGGTACGGGCGGCGCACAGTCCGGCGATTTGTACCTGCGGATTCGCCTCGCCCCGCATCCACGGTTCGAACGGAAGGGTCGCGACCTGCACACGCGCGTGGCGGTGCCGTTGACGACCGCCGTGCTCGGCGGCGAGGCCGAGGTGCCGACGTTTGCCGGCAAGTCGCTGCGTCTGAAGATTCCCGCCGTGACTCAGAACGGGCAGGTGTTCCGGCTGCGCGGCCACGGCATGCCGGTCGCCGGTAAACCCGACGAGCACGGCGATCTCTACGCGACCGTCGACGTGCAGCTGCCGCGGACGCTCACGCCGGAACAACGGAAGCATTTTGAAGAGTTACGGCGATTGGAGAAAAGTACGGCGCATTCAGCAGCATAAACGCCGCACCACGGAGGACACGGAGGACAGGAGGAAGAATCCTGCTGTGTTTCACTCGACGTGGCTCGACGACCGGGACGGTCAATGAGTTCAGGGTTGACTGTGCGATGTCGAAGGGCAGGATTGAACCTCCGCGTCCTCCGCGTCCTCCGCGGTAGATTTCCGTTACGCCCGTGATGAAGGTTCGACATGGACATCAACAAGTACACAGAGAAGGCGCAGGAAGCGATCCTGGGCGCGCAGCGGCTCGCCGAGCAGATGAGTCATGCGCAGATCGAGCCCGAGCACGTCCTCACCGCACTCGTCGAGCAGCGCGAAGGCATTGTCCCCGAATTGCTGCGGAAGATGAATGTGGATCCGGGCGTCGTCGCGCGCGGTGCGCGCGAGCTGCTCTCGCGGTTGCCGCAGGCGTACGGCGGATCGCAGGCTGGTCTGTCACCACGTCTCAAGCTGATCGGCGATTCTGCGCAGGCTGAAGCCGGACGGCTCAAGGACGAGTACGTCAGCACGGAACACCTGTTCGTCGCCATCGCGACGGAAACCGGTCGGTCGCCGGCCGCCAAGCTGCTCCAGCAGCACGGCATCACGCCCGACAAGGTCCTTCAGGCGCTCACGAGCATTCGCGGATCGCAGCGCGTCACGAGCCAGAATCCCGAGAGCACGTATCAGGCGCTCGAGCGCTATGGCCGCGACCTCAACGAGCTCGCCCGCAAGGGCAAGCTCGATCCCGTCATCGGCCGCGACGAGGAAATCCGGCGCGTGATCCAGGTCCTCTCGCGCCGGACCAAGAACAACCCGGTGCTCATTGGCGAGCCGGGCGTGGGCAAGACCGCCATTGTCGAAGGGCTCGCCAGCCGCATCGTGCGGGGCGACGTGCCGGAGGGCTTGAAGAACAAACGCATCGTGGCGCTCGACATGGGCGCCCTGGTCGCCGGCGCGAAATACCGTGGGGAGTTCGAAGAGCGGCTGAAGGCCGTGCTCAAGGAGATTAGCGATGCGCAGGGACAGGTGATCCTCTTCATCGACGAGCTCCACACCGTGGTCGGCGCCGGCGCGGCCGAGGGCGCGATGGATGCATCAAACATGTTGAAGCCGATGCTCGCCCGCGGCGAGCTCCACACCGTTGGCGCGACCACGCTGGACGAGTATCGGAAACACATCGAGAAGGACGCGGCGCTCGAACGCCGGTTCCAGACCGTCACGGTGGACGAGCCGAGCGTCGAGGACACCATCAGCATCCTGCGCGGCCTCCGCGAACGGTACGAGATCCATCACGGCGTGAAGATCAAGGATGCCGCGCTCGTGGCCGCCGCCGTGCTCTCGCATCGCTACATCAGCGACCGGTTCCTTCCCGACAAAGCCATCGACCTGGTCGACGAAGCGGCCGCGAAGCTGCGGATGGAAATCGACTCGATGCCGGCCGAGCTCGACGAACTGGAACGCCGCATCATGCAGCTCGAGATCGAGCGCGAGGCGTTGCGCAAGGAAACCGACCGGCCCTCGAAGGAGCGGCTCGAGCGGCTCGAGAAAGAGCTGGCCGATTTGAAGGAGGATCGCAACCGGCTCGCGAGCCACTGGCAGCAGGAAAAGGAGGCGATTCAGCGTTCGCGAAAGCTGAAAGAGGATCAGGAAGCGCTCCGTCAGGATATCGAGCGGGCGCAGCGCGCCGGCGACTACACCCGCGCCTCCGAGCTGCAGTACGGCCGCGCCCCGGAGATCGAACGCCAGATCAAGGCTGAAGAGGAGCGGCTCGCCGCCTTGCAGCACGATCATCGGATGCTGAAGGAAGAGGTCGACGAAGAAGACATCGCCCAAATCGTCAGCAAGTGGACGCACATTCCCGTCAGCCGGCTGATCGAGGGTGAAGTCCAGAAGCTGATTCAGATGGAAGGCCGGCTGCACCAGCGCGTCATCGGGCAGGACGCGGCGATTGTCGCGGTGTCGAATGCGATCCGGCGCGCGCGCGCGGGCCTGCAGGATCCGAACAAGCCGCTCGGCAGCTTCATGTTTCTCGGTCCCACCGGTGTTGGCAAGACCGAGCTGGCCCGCGCGCTGGCGGAGTTCCTCTTCGACGACGAGCATGCGATGATCCGGATCGACATGTCGGAGTACCAGGAGAAGCACACCGTGTCGCGAATGATCGGTGCGCCTCCCGGATACGTCGGGTACGAGGAAGCGGGCCAGCTGACCGAGGCGGTCCGACGTCGGCCGTATGCCGTGCTGCTTCTGGACGAGATCGAGAAAGCGCATCCGGAAGTGCTGAACGTCCTGTTGCAGTTGCTGGACGACGGTCGTTTGACCGACGGCAAAGGCCGTACGGTGGATTTCAAGAACACCGTCGTGATCATGACCTCGAATCTCGGCAGCGAGTACCTGAGCGGCGAGGTCAACGAAGGGGCGCGCCGGCAGGTACTCGAGGCGCTGCAGCAGCATTTCAGGCCCGAATTCCTCAACCGTGTGGACGAGATCATCTTCTTCCATGCCCTCGATCGCGAACACCTGAAGCACATCGTCGACATCCAGATCGCGGGGCTGGTGAAGCGGCTGGAGGAGCGGAAGATTCACGTTCAGCTGACCGACGCGGCCAAGGAACGGCTGGTCCGCGAAGGCTACGATGCCATGTATGGGGCGCGGCCGCTCAAGCGGACCATCCAGCGCCGTGTGCTGGATCCGCTGGCCATGCGCGTGCTTGAAGGTGAGTTCCGCGAAGGCGATACCGTGGTTGTTGACGCCGGTGACGGCAACGCTCTGCGGTTCGAGAAGCGCCAGGCGGTAACGGCGTAAGATGGGCGGAACAGGCAGGACGGGCAGGATAGGCAGGACCGGCAGGAATGGGCAGGATAGGCAGGACGGGCAGGATAGGCAGGATCGGCAGGATAGGTAGGATCGGCAGGATAGGCAGGACGGGCGGGATAGGCAGGACGGGCGGGATAGGCAGCATGGCTGCCAATAACAGGGATCGAGACAGGGCCGCGCTGTCCCATCCTGTCCGTCCCGCCTATCCTGCCCATCCCGCCTGTCCTGCCCGTTGAATCATGGCGCCCCAGAAACCAACCCCCCGTTTCAATCCTCGAGCCGGCGATCGCCGCGGCCAGCGGCCGCTGACCCCGCGGCCGTCGTCCTCGCTGTGGTACGGGCTCGCCTTCGTGCTGCTCCTCGGCCTGGCGCAGATGTATTACCTGACGCCGACCGGCCGCAGCATTCGATACTCCGAATTCAAGACGCTCCTGAAAACCGGACAGGTCGCCGACGTCACGATCGGCGAGCAGGTGATTCGCGGGACGCTCAATCAAGGCGACGACAAGCGGCAGTTCACGACGACGCGGGTGGACGATCCGAAGCTGACCGAGGAGCTCGACGCGAAAGGCGTCAAGTACAACGGCGAGCTGACGAACCGCTGGCTCCCCGAGCTGCTCGGGTGGATTGTTCCGCTGCTGTTCTTCGTCGCGATCTGGGGCTTCTTCTTCCGCCGCATGAGCGGTGCCGAAGGCGGCGTCATGTCATTCGCGCGGAGCCGCGCAAAGATCTACGCCGACGATGAAGTGAAGGTGCGGTTCTCCGATGTGGCCGGCGTGGACGAAGCTGAAGACGAGCTGAAGGAGATTGTCGAGTTCCTGAAGCACCCCAAGAAATACACGAACCTGGGCGGACGAATTCCGAAAGGCGTGCTGCTGGTCGGCCCGCCCGGCACGGGCAAGACGCTGCTGGCGCGGGCCGTCGCCGGCGAAGCGCACGTGCCCTTCTTCAGCCTGAGCGGATCCGAGTTCGTCGAGATGTTCGTCGGCGTGGGCGCGGCACGGATCCGCGATCTGTTTCAGCAGGCTGAAGCCAAAGCGCCCTGCATCGTGTTCATCGACGAGCTCGACGCGCTCGGCAAAGTGCGCGTGCAGAGCCCGATCGGCAGCCACGAGGAGCGCGAGCAGACGCTCAATCAGCTGCTGTCGGAGATGGACGGCTTCGACTCGCGCAAGGGCGTGATCATCATGGGCGCCACGAACCGTCCCGAAGTGCTCGACCCGGCGCTTCTCCGGCCCGGACGGTTCGATCGTCAGGTGCTCGTCGACAAGCCGGACGTGAAAGGGCGCGAGGACATTCTCCGCATTCACGCCAAAGGCGTGAAGATTGCGGCCGACGTCGACTTGAAGGTCATCGCGGCACGCACCGCCGGCTTTGCCGGCGCCGATCTCGCGAACCTGGTCAACGAGGCGGCGCTGCTCGCCGCGCGCGTCGACAAGACCGAGGTCGGCATGAGGGATTTCGAGTCGGCCATCGATCGTCTGATCGCAGGTCTCGAAAAGAAACGTGTGATGAGCGTGCGCGAACGCGAGATCGTCGCCTACCACGAATCCGGCCACGCGATCGTGGCCACCGTCCTGCCCAACCTCGATCCGGTCCACAAAATCTCGATCGTGCAGCGCGGCTTCGGGGCGCTCGGGTACACGATGCAGCTGCCGCTCGAGGATCGCTACCTGATGCAGCGGCGCGATCTCGAGAGCCAGCTCGCCGTGCTGCTCGGCGGCCGGACCGCCGAGGAAATCGCGCTCGACGAGATTTCGACCGGGGCCCAGAACGACCTGCAGCGCGCGACCGACATCGCGCGGGCGATGGTCACAGAGTTCGGCATGAGCGACTCGCTCGGTGCGATCAACTACGACGGCAACAAGCGGTCGCGCTTCCTCGATATCCCGATTGGTCCCGAACGGGGCTTGTACGCCGAGGACACCGCGAAGAAAATCGACGCCGAGATCAAGCGCATCCTCACCGAGGCGCACGACACCGCGCGGCAGATCCTCTCGGAGCACCGGGAAACGCTGGAGCGCGTCACCCGCCGGTTGCTGGACGTCGAAGTGATGGAAGGTGAGGAGTTGCGGCAGTTCTTCGACTGTCGGCTACGAACCGGTCCGACCAACCGGCGCCGCCACACGACACGACATTCAACGCAGAAACCGCAGAGCGCGCAGAACCAAACCGGTTTTCTCTGCGGGTTCCGCGAGTTCTGCGTTGATCGTCGTGGTTAGGGCACTGCTTCCATCGCGCGGTCGTAGTGCTGTCCTTCAGGGCCCTTCCACAGTGTCAACCCGATCACGATGCCGAACGTCTGTACCAGCACCGTGAGCGCGACACAGGCGGGCCAGCCTCCGATGTTCCAGAGCGCCGCCGGCGCGACGGCGCCGAGGCTGCCGCCGGCGTAGTAGAACGTCGAGTACAGGCCCACCGCCAGCGCCCGGTCCCGGGTTGTGACGGCGCCGATGTAGCTGCTTGTCGTCGCCTGCGCGACGAACACGCCGGTCGAGCACAGCGCCAGGCCCGCGACAATCGCCGGCAACCAGACGACGAGCGTGAGCAATGCGCCGGCCGCGCCGATTCCCATCGCCAGCCCAAGACCCGAACGATGTCCGTAGCGGTCGACCCAGCGACCGCCGACCGGCGTCACCGTCGCGCCAACCAGGTAGACGACGAACAACCATCCGAGCGCCGCGGTGCTCAACTTGAACGGCGGCGCCGCGAGATAGAACGTCACGTACGTGAACATCGCCACCTGCGTGAACAGGACGCAGAATCCGATCGCGTATGTCGTCACGAGTTGAATATTCCGCATGTGATCCATGAAGCTCGAGCCGGGAGCGGGTGCCCGTTCCTCGGCAGCCGCGCCACGCTCCTGCGGCAGCAGGACGAAGAGCGCGACCGCGACCAGAAGATTCAATGCCGCGAGCACGACGAACGACACGTGCCAGTTCACGTCCGCCGCCACGAGCCCGGCCGTGGCGCGGCCGGTGAAGCCTCCGAGAATCGTGCCGGTCATGTAGGCGCCCGTGCCCCGGCCGGCTCGGTCAGCCGGCCACTCCTCATGGATATAGGCGATCGTCCCGGCGAAAATGCCTGGCGTCATCACGCCCTGAGCCAGCCGCCACAGCACGAGCTGCCATAACGTTCTGGAGGTCGCGGCGAGCGCCGTCACCGCGGTGAGCGTGAACGCCGACCCGACGATGACACGACGCAATCCAATCGTGTCGGCGAGCCGGCCGATGAACGGCGCGCAGACCGCGATGACGACCGTGGGCGCCGTGATCGTGAGCCCGACGCTGAACGTCGAGGCGTCAAACGATCGCGCAAGCAGCGGCAGCAGCGGCTGAGTGGCATACAGGCCGAGAAAGGCGGCAAAACCGGCCAGAACCACGGCAAGCGTCGGCTCGCGGCGCATTGCACTATATTGTTGCCCATGACTCTTCATCGTTCTGTCGTGTTTTCGCTCGTCGCGCTCGCGATCTTCGTCGCCGCGCGCGCCACCCTACCGGCACAGTCGCGCGGCGGTGTCAAAGCCTTCACCGGCGCGCGCGTCATCGACGGCACGGACCGCGCGCCAATCGACAACGCCACCATCGTCGTCCGCGAGGGCCGCGTCGCCGCGGTTGGCCCGGCCGCACGAGTGACGGTGCCCGACGGCGCGCAGCGCGTCGCGCTCGCAGGCAAGACCGTCATCCCCGGCCTCGTCAATGCTCACGGGCACGTCGGCAACACCGTCGGCCTCGAGCAGGGCCACTACTCTGGCGACAACGTGCTCCGCGATCTGAAAACCTACGCCACCTATGGCGTGACGACGGTCTTCTCGCTTGGCGACGATCAGGAGGCCGGCTTCAGGATCCGCGACGCGCAGAGCACGCCGTCACTGGACCACGCGCGCCTGTTCGTCGCCGGGCCCGTCCTCGCGCCGAAGTCGCCGGAGGAGGCACGGAAGCTCGTCGGCGACGTCGCGGCGATGAAAGCCGACATCGTGAAGATCCGGGTGGACGACAATCTGGGCACGACCACCAAGATGCCACCCGACATCTACCAGGCGGTGATCGACGAATCGCACAAGAAAGGCATGCGCACAGCGGTCCACCTGTTCTATCTGGACGACGCGAAGGGCGTGCTCGACGCCGGGGCGGACTTCATCGCGCACAGCATCCGCGACAAGGACGTGGACGATGCGGTGATTGCCATGCTGAAGCGGCGCGACGTCTGCGTCTGTCCGACGCTGATGCGCGAGGTCTCGACCTTCGTCTACGAATCGACGCCGCCGTGGTTCTCCGATCCCTTGTTCCTGAAGCGCGTGGATCCGCAGACGATCGCGCAACTGAAGGAGCCGGCGCGCCAGCAACAGATGCGGACCAGCAAGTCGGCGCAGCGCTACAAGGTGGCGCTCGATCAAGCCAGCCGGAACCTGAAGAAGCTGTCCGATGCGGGAGTGACGATTGCGATGGGCACCGACACCGGGCCCCCTGCTCGGTTCCAGGGCTACTTCGAATTGATGGAGCTGGAGCTGATGGCGAAAGCCGGCCTCTCGCCGAAACAGGTGCTCGCATCGGCCACGCGCGCGGCGGCACGGTGCCAGAAGCTCGATCGGGATCTGGGCACGCTCGAGCCGAACAAGTGGGCGGACTTCGTCGTGCTCGATGCCGATCCGCTCGCCGACATCAGCAATACCCGGAAGATTGCCGACGTGTATGTCGCAGGCAACCGGGTGGAGAGGTGACGAGAATCGGAATCAGGAATTCAGAATTCGGAATCAGGAATCTGGAATGCGTGAATGAATTCCACATTCCGAATTCTGAATT
>QHWF01000327.1 GCA_003222455.1 Acidobacteriota bacterium | reverse complement strand
TGAAAGTCCAGCGTCGCACCGAGGGCGGCGATGCGCCCGGCTGGCAAGGCGCGACGAGCGAGAATACCGGGAGTATTTGAACGAGGAGCAACGCAGCCAGCCGGGATGCAGCGCCGGCCGAATGCAGCTGGAGTTTCACCACGGGCTGCTAGCATAGCCGCACCAGGGAGGCGCGCGTGATTGCACGGATCTGGAACGGCAGAACGGTTCCCGGAAACGCCGGCGCTTACGTGGCGCATCTGCGGGATCACACGTTTCCCGCGCTCTCGTCGATTCCCGGGCACCGTGGCGGATACGTCCTCACGCGGGCCCGCGGCCCGATCGTCGAGTTCACGGTGATGACACTCTGGGAGTCGCTCGACGCCATCAGACGGTTCGCGGGCGACGATGATCCTGAAGCGGCGGTGGTGCCGCCAGCCGCGCAGGCGTTGCTGGCCTCGTACGATGCGCGCGCTGTGCACTGGGACGTGGCGTTGCCGTGACTCCCATCGCTGCGCTCGCGGTGGACCCGGCGGCGTGCGGCGGGCGAGCGTTCAATATGTGAACATTCACCGGTGCGCGGTTCAGAAACCGCCGTCCGCTGTGCTCACCGCACCGACCGCCGTCGTTTCAGCCACCGAATCAGCAGTTTTCTGTTGCCCGACACGCGCGTCGGCGATATGGTGTCACCGGCCCGTCGTTTTCGTTTTTCTTTGCCCCAGTCGGCGGTTCCACGGGAGGACCTGACCGTGATGAGAGCGCCGGCCCTCACGCTCGCGGCCCTGTCGTGTCTGTTCGCGGCGGTCCACCCCGCGTCCTCCCAGTATTTCGGCCACAATAAAGTTCAGGTCCATTCGTTCGCGTTCAGCGTGCTGCCGACACAGCACTTCGACATCTATTACTACCCGGCCGAGTGCGACGCGGCGCTGCTGGCCGCGCGAATGGCCGAACGCTGGTACGGCCGGCTGTCGAACGCCCTGCAGCATACGCTGGTGGTGCGTCCACCGATTGTGCTCTACGCCAGCCATGCCCAGTTCTCCGAAACGACGGTCATCCCGGACCTGCTGCCTGAAGGCGTCGGAGGCTTTACCGATCACGATCGCGGGCGCGTCGTCCTGCCGTTCGCGGGCAGTCTGGGCGAGACCGATCACGTGCTCGGGCACGAGCTCGTTCACGCGTTTCAGCGCGACATCCTGCGGCGCGCCGGCCGCTCGACGGCGCTGCTGCCGCTGTGGTTCACCGAAGGAATGGCCGAGTACCTGTCGGTCGGCCGCATCGACACCAACACGCGGATGTGGTTGCGCGATGCCGTGCATCAACAGCGTCTCCCGACCCTCGCGCAACTCGACAATCCGAAGTGGTTTCCGTACCGCTACGGCCAGGCGCTCTGGGCGTATCTGAGCACCCGATTCGGCAACGATCTCGCGGCGCGCGCCCTCGTCTCGACGGCGAAGGGCGGCGCGATCGGCCGGCTGACGGCCGTCACCGGTGTAGATGCCGAGACGCTGTCGCGCGATTGGCACGCCTCGCTGCGCGGCGACGTCGACGGCAGCGCCGACACGGCCCGGAACGAACCCTCAGGGACGGCGGTGATTGGCGACAGTGAACGCGCCGGGCGCATGAACGTCTCGCCCGCCCTCAGCCCGGATGGCTCGCGGCTCGTGTTCCTGTCGGAGCGAGACGGGTACTCCATCGACGTGTTCCTGGCCGACGCGACGACGGGTGCGGTGATGCGCAAGCTGGTGAGCACGGCGGTCGATGCGCACTTCGACAGCCTGCAGTTTCTCGAGTCAGCCGGCGCCTGGGATCCGGACGGACGGCGGTTTGCGCTCGCGACGCTGCAGCGCGGGAGCGCGGTGCTCGCGATTCTCGACATGCCTGGCGGCGCGGTGCACCACGAACGCGCGTTTGCGGAGCTCGATCAGATTATGTCGCCCACGTGGTCGCCCGATGGCCGGTGGATCGCGTTTTCGGCCCTGAGTGGCGGGACCAGCGATCTGTACGCCTTCGATCTCGAGCGCGATGCGCTGCGGCGGCTCACACGTGATGCGTACGCCGATCTGCAGCCGGCCTGGTCGCCCGACGGCCGATCGATTGCCTTTGTCACCGATCGCTTCACTTCGTCGATTGACGATCTGACGTTCGGCGAGTACCGGCTCGCGCTGCTCGACGTGGACAACAATGCGATCCGGCCGCTCCCGTCGCTCCCACGCGGCAAGCACATCGATCCGCAGTGGGCGGGCGACTCGCTGTTGTTCGTGGCCGATTCCGGCGGCACCAGCAATGTCTTCCGGCTGGATCTGCCGTCCGGAACGCTGCGCCAGGTCACCGATGTGCGCGAAGGCGTGAGCGGCATCACCGGACTGAGTCCGGCAATCTCCGCGGCGGCGCGGGCCGGCCGGATCGCCTTCACGGAATACCGGGCCGGGAAGTACCAGATCCGGATCGCGCCGATCCGCGACGCGGGTCCCGCCGTCACCGGGTCGTTCGAACGCCCGCGTGCGGCTGAAGACCAGGCGGTTGTGCCGGACGGGCAAGACGCGCGGCTGTTCGCCGATGCACCGGCACCCGAGGTCCCGGCGTTCGATTCCAAGCCGTACGACCACAGGCTGTCCCTGCGCGCGCTCGGCCAGCCGTACGTGAGCGCCGGCGGCGGCATGCTCGGCGGCGGCTACTTTCGCGCCGGCATGTCGTTCGTCTTTTCCGATCTGCTCGAAGACCGGCAACTGCAGACGGCGGTGCAGGTCGGATCGAGCATGAAGGACTTTGCATCGCAGACCGCTTATATCAACCGGCAATCGCGATGGAACTGGGGCGTCATCGGCGGTCAGCTGCCGATCACCATCGGCAGCTCGCGCTTCTTCGTGTCCGACGCCGCCGCTCCGGCAACCCTCACTCGTGAGACGCAGCTGTTTCGTCAGGTCCATCGCCAGCTGACCGGCCTGGCGTCGTATCCGTTCAGTGCCGCCCGGCGCGTCGAGGTGACCGGCGGCGTGCACGCGATTTCGTACGACCGTCAGATCGCGACGCAGGTATACGCGGGCGATACCGGCCGGCTGATGGGACAGACGGAGAACGACGGCGCTGCCGGCGCCGCAGTGATGCTCGTCGAAAGCGCGGCCGCGCTCGTCTACGATACGTCGTTGTTTGGCGCGACCGGCCCGGTGCTCGGCACGCGGTATCGATTTGAAGCGTCACCGACGTTCGGCGATTTGTCGCTGATCACCATGACCGCTGATTACCGCCGGTATCTGATGCCGGTGCGTCCGTTCAGCCTGGCGTTCCGCGTCGAGCACGTTGGACGATACGGCGCCGACGCGACCGATCCGCGCCTGCTGCCGCTCGTCTGGACGCTGCGCGATCTCGTCCGCGGGTACGACCCGCACGATGTGCTCACCACCTCGAGGCTCACGGTGACCAATGCGGAGCTGCGGGTTCCGCTCGCGGGCACGTTCGGTCGTGTCTCGGGATCGAACGCGTTGCCGATTGACGTGCTGGCGTTTACCGACGCGGGTGCTTTCGATACCCAACCGGTGTCAGGCGGGGCTGTGCAGAGAAGGCTGCTCCGCAGTGTCGGCGCCGGCATTCGCCTGAACGCCGGCGGCTTCGTCTTCGAATTCGACGCGGTCCGTCCGCTCGATCGAACGCCTCACGCGTGGACGCTCGCGGTGAACTTTCGGCCCGGCTTCTGAAGGCCTTCCCCGGGGAACATGAAACGTCAACTTCTCATTTTTCCACTTTGACGTTCCACTTTCAGGGTTCAGGTTCCATCGACATTCTGCTGAGCTCATCGACTCCGTCAGGGACACGGCCGCGCTTCACGCGTCAAAGCCCTTCATGTAAATGCCGGAGAACTGCGTAGAAACGACAAGCCGCGACGTAATTCATTGCAGGACCATAAGAATGCCTCTGCGCGGACGCGCCTCGATTTCGTCGCTGGTAACGAAGATTCGCTCGCTCTGCCGAGGCTCGATCTTACTCGGCGGTTTGAGGCGAAGCTTCGTTACTGGCGGCCTCCTCGAATCCGGTGTCCAGATTGCACGGATACCACGGGATCGTTGCGGTGTCTGGATTGCAAGGCACCAATGGGATCAACTCGAGGAGGCAAAGCATGAACAGAAAGATGTGGGTCGTCGCGCTCGTCGTGGTCGCGTTTACAGGCGCAACCCTGGCGGCGCAGACGAGCGGAACGCCGAGCAGTCAAAGTTCAAGCGGAACCATCACACTGACGGGGTGTCTCCAAAAGGGTAGTGCGAGCGGTGGCACCACCGGTACATCCGGAACAGGCTCGACATCGTCAACGAGCGGCACCAGCAGCTCATCGTCGTCGAGCGGCGGACAGTTCGTTCTCACCAACGCCCAGATGGGCAGCGGTTCGTCGTCCCGTAGCACGAGCGGGACGTCCGGCGCCGGCAGCCCCTCCAGCAGCGCATCGAGTGGCAGCCGGTACATCCTGGACGGTCAGGAGAGCGAATTGACGAAGCACGTGGGTGAGAAGGTTGAGATTACCGGCACGCTGGCATCCGGCAGCAGCAGCTCGCCGTCCAGCAGCACCTCAGGCACGTCCACAGCCAGCAGCAGCTCGTCGATGAGCCAGCACGTCAAAGTGCAGTCCGTGACGACGGTCGCGTCGAGCTGTTCGCAGTAAGCACGTTTGGGTGGTGCGGTCCGATTCATCGGCCGCACCACATACTTTTCCGTGTCATCCCGGATCCCCGCCACCACACGCGCTCAAAACAGAAACTTCACCGCAAGCTGACCCACTCGCGGATCACCCGCGGACGTGATCGACCCGAAGCCCGGCGTTCCGAGCACGGTATTCGGCGCACCGAGCGGCGGTGTGTTGGTGATGTTGAACAGCTCGCCACGAAGCTCCATCGTGCTTCGCCCGCGCAGCGAGATGCGCCGCGCAATGGCGACGTCGATTGAGCGGTAGCCCGGACCGCGGACGGGGTTTCTGGAACTATTCCCGATTGTGAACTGCGGCGCGACCGTGAACGCCGTGGTATCGAACCACTCCGCGACGCTCCTGCGATCCACAGGCAATGACGGATCGTGAGTGCGATTCGGGCGTTGAGTGCCGAACCCCGCGAAGGCGTTGAAGTTTGTCGCCTGTGTCACGGCGAGCGGAACCCCGGACTGCATCGTCACGACGGGAGAAAGACTCCACCCGCGACGAGAACGTGCGGCATATCTCCGTTGGAGAGGTCGCGTTCGAGCGAACGGGTGAAGCTGTCGGCGACGGGAAAATTTGCGACCGGTCCGGTGAGGATGGACGCATCGAACACCGACGAGGCATCGTCCACGAGTCGAGACCGCGTATAGCTGACGCGCGCGGAGAGGCCGTGCGCGAGCCGGTGCTCCAGCGTAGCCTCGCCGGCGTGGTACGCCGATGTGCCCACGTTCTGACGATACAGGCTGACGGTCGTAAACCTCGGATACGGTTTGAGGAGCTGCGCGATCGGAATTGTCGCATCGCCAATCGACGACGAGCGTGGAATCTGACCGAAGAAGGGATTGGCGACCCGTTCCAGCAACGCGGGTCCCATCGCGAGCTCGTTGACAGAGAGCTGATTCAGGTTCGAATCGGGGATACCGACGTGCGTGATCGTGGACCCGGCGTACGCGAGCTCCAACGATACGTGCGATCCAAGCTGGCGCCGGACTGCGACGTGCCATTGCTGCGCGGAACCCGATCCGAGCGATCGGTCCACCGCGAACACGCCCTGACCGAGACCGGCGTCAGGGGTCAAGGGTATCGGCGTGCTGGTTGGCCCGGCGCTCAAGGTGAACGCCGGCGTGACGCTGTCGAGCGTGCGTTGGGTGAGGGTTTGAAGAAACGGGAACTGCGGTGTCGTGAATGGCGTGGTGATGCCCGTCTGCTCGATCCACACCAGTGCGTAGCCGGCGCTGAGCACCGTCCGATCGGCGGCACGCCAGGTGACGCCCAGCCGAGGGCCGAAGTTCAGCTTGTGCAGCTCGCGGGCGGTGCGCGGATGACCGTCACGTCCCAGGAATTCGAGGCGCTCGGTGTCGAGGTTGAAGACCGCCGCCTGATCGTCCGCTTCAGTGGAAGGGAAATTGAGCGTGTAGCGGACGCCCGCGTCGATCGTCAGACGATCGGTGGGCGTCCAGCCGTCCTGGAGAAAGAATTCTGCGCTGTGCGCGCGCGGCCGGATCGCGTTCCGCTGCAAATCGATCGAAAACGACTGCACCTGACCGAGCAGAAAGCTGGCGAATGAAGAGCCGGTCCCGGACGTGCCAGGCAGATCGGTGAACAGGCTGCTGAACCGATAGGTGCCGTTCGGCGACGGAGGCTGCACGACGTCGAGCCGCTGCCAGCGGGCGTCGACGCCTGCCTTCCATGTGTGCCGTCCGCGCGCCCACGTGAGCGCGTCGATCACCTGTGTGACGTCGGTGCGGTAATCCGATGTGGTGTTCGGCGGCGACCCGAGCTGCTGATAGCCGTCGATCATGAACGTCGCGATGTCCAGGCCGCGGCGGCCGACTGCTCGCCGTGTGTATCCAATTCTGAGCTCGTTGACGCTTCGGCTGCCCAGCGTGCGCTGGTAATTCAACGCAATGGCCAGCGCGGCGGTCTGCTGCGGACCCGTTGCGCCCGACGTGATAGTGCCGCTCCCGTCCGGTAATGGCGAAACCGGAATGAAATCGTCGCGGAACACCGAGAGACGGGCGAACGCTCGAGTGCGGTTGCTCATGTGGTAATCCAGGCGTCCGTCAATCTGTCGCTGTGCATCGTGTTCGTCTGCGACGCGCCGGTAGTTGTTGGCCGTGCCGTCGGACGTCGGGTGAGGGTAGCGTTGAAGGAGCGCCAGCGCCGCCGGGTCGATGCGCGACGCCGGAATCACGTTGCCGGGAAAGGCCGCGCGCGTGAACGCACCGCCCGCAACTTGCGCCAGCGTGCCGGGGTCGTAGACGGGTGTCGCACGTCCGCCCACGGGTTCGGTGAAGATTCCCTGGCGCTGCAGCAGCGTCGGGACTGTGGAGATGGCCACACGTCCGATCGTCTGCGCGGTCCCCTGGTAGTCGGCAAAGAAGAACAGCCGGCCCTTGCGGAGCGGCCCGCCGCCGGTGCCGCCGAACTGCTGACGCCGAAACCGCGGTTTGCCCGGCTCCGCCACCGGGTCTGGCGGGGCAAAAAGGTTCCGGGCATTCAGCGCTTCGTGCCGGCCGAAGTCAAAGATGGTTCCGTGATAACTGTCGCCACCCGCCCGGGTGACGATCGTGACGACGCCGCCGTTGAAGCGGCCGAATTCGGCCGGCGGGCTGTTGCGTACGATCGTCAGGCTGTCGATGGCGTCGATCACCGGCAGGAACGGCACCTGCCCCGGTTCCGGCT